>JBFWTA010000006.1:0-23281 GCA_050248075.1 Bdellovibrionales bacterium
CCGGCGACTGTTTCGTTCGGCAGTTTAACAGACATTTGCCCTTTATGCGCATAAGTAAGCCAAGTCTCACGGATACCAGCAAATCCTTGATTTTCCAAATTTTCTTTCCAGACCCTGACGCGGGCGAGCAGGCTGTTCAGCAGCCCGTCAGGCGAAGGGAGCGTTCCCGCCAAGTCGCCCAGAGACGTCGCCGGATAAAGCGTTTCCTTCGGATACTGCTCGATATTGATGCCGATGCCGATCACCAGCCAGTCGACCATGCCGCTTTTCTGCGTTGCCGTTTCCAGCAGGATTCCGCCGATTTTCCTGCCATCCGCCAGCACATCGTTCGGCCACTTAAGAGTGACGGGGACATCGGGAACCGCGGCGCTCACGACATCGCGTACGGCCAGGGAAGCGGCGAAACCAAACGCCACGGCATGGCGCGGTGAGCAATCGGGCCGCAGAAGCAGCGACGCGTAAAGATTACCTTCCGGCGATTCCCAGCTGCGGCCATGCCGCCCCTTGCCGGCCGTCTGCTTAAGCGCCCGGACCACCAGCCCTTCGGCCTCGCCCTTTTCGGCGGCTTTTCCGGCATCGGCATTGGTGCTGGCGGTTACGGCCAGTTCCCTGATGCGCCAGAAGCCGCCCGTATCGCCGGTCATGACGGATCAGGAGCCTGTCAGGCTTCGGGCCGCCACAAGCGCGCTGTCGATCAGCGGCGACGGGTAGAGGACGAACAAAAGCATGGCCAGCGCCGAGATGGCCAGCACGGCCTGAAGCCCCCGTTCGGGCACGGGGTCGAGCGGCTCGGCGGAATCGTCGAAATACATGATCTTGACGATGCGCAGATAATAGGCCGCCGCCACGACGCTGGTCAGCACGCCGATGACGGCGAGCGGCACCAGCCCGGCCTTGACGGCGGCAAGGAACACGAAATACTTGCCGAAGAACCCGGCTAAAGGCGGCACGCCGGCGATGGAGAACATGAAGATGACCATCGCCATGGCGAGCATGGGATGGGTTTTGGAGATGCCGGCCAGGTCCTTGATCTGCTCGGCCGGATGCCCCTGGCGGCGCAGACAGAGAATGACGCCGAAGATACCGAGGGTGTTGAGGAAATAGATTCCGAAATATATCAGCAGCGCCTGCACGCCCTGCGCGCCACCCGCCGCGAGGCCGACCAGCGCGAAGCCCACATTGGCGATGGAGCTGTAGGCAAACAGCCGCTTGATATTGGTCTGCACCAGCCCGGCGAAGGCGCCCAGCAGCATCGACGCCACCGCCACGAACACCACGATCTGCATCCATTCATGCGACAGCCCGCCGAACGGCGTCAGAAGAACCCGCGTGAGCAAGGCGAGGGCCGCGAATTTGGGGGCGGAGGCGAAGAAGGCGGTGACGGGCGTCGGCGCGCCTTCGTACACATCCGGCGTCCACATATGAAAGGGAACCGCCGATATCTTGAAGGCCATCGCGGCCGCAATGAAGACAAGGCCGAAAACCACGCCGAGCGGCGGCGCGGCGCCCGCGAGAACCTCGGCAAGCTTGCCGAACTGCGTGGTTCCGGCATAGCCGTAAATAAAAGAAATCCCGTAAAGGATAAGCCCCGAGGACAGCGCGCCCAGCACGAAATATTTAAGTCCCGCCTCGCTCGATTTCGCGTCGTCGCGGCGGAAAGCCGCCAGGACATAAAGCGCCAGGCTTTGCAGCTCGAGCCCGACATAGAGCGAAAGCAGATCGGACGCCGAAACCATCAGCATCATGCCGACGGTGGCAAACAGGATAAGCACGGGATATTCGGGTTTTTCCAGATTCTCCTGCTCCAGATACGACCAGGACAGCATCAGGGACAGGGCCGCGGCGATGATCAGGATCACCTTGACGAAATGCGCGAAGGCGTCGCGGATGAACATGTGGTTGAACGTATCGCAGCCGTAACAGGTCGCCTTGATATGCAGCGCATCGACACCCGGCATTTCGATATTCTGCAGATGAAGCACAAAAATGCCGGCAATAAGCAGGGCCACGAGCGCGGCATAGTTAATGTAATGCGCGATGCGGTCGCCCTTGACGGCGCCGATCATCAGCAGAAGCATGCCGGCACCCGACAGGAAAATTTCCGGAAAAGCGGAGTAAATATATTCGGGATTCATGGGGCGTTCTCCGCCGTAATCTGCTGCCGGTAGTCCGCCACGATTTTCTCGACGGTCGGCGCGAAGAAATCGCGGAATGTGGCCGGGTGAATGCCGAGCCAGAAAGTAAGAATCACGAGCGGCACGAACATCGCGTATTCGCGGCAATTGAGATCCGGCATTGCCCGCACATCGTCCTTTTCGAGCGGACCGTAAAACAGGCGGCGATAGAGCCAGAGCATGTAGGCGGCGCCCAGCACCACGCCGAGCGAGGCGATAAAGGCCAGCCAGCTGTTCACCAGATAGGCGCCCTGCAGGGCCAGAAATTCGCCGACGAAGCCGCTGAGCCCCGGCAAGCCGATGGATGCCAGCATGAAGATCATGAACACCAGCGCATAATGCGGCATGTTGCCGGCCATGCCGCCGTAACGGGCGATGTCGCGGCTGTGCAGCCGGTCGTAAACCACGCCGACGCATAGGAACAGGGCGCCGGACACGAAGGCGTGGCTGATCATGACGATCATCGCGCCGTCGACGCCCTGCTGGTTCATGCTGAAAAGCCCGAGCGTGACGAAGCCCATATGCGCGACCGAGGAATAGGCGATAAGTTTTTTCATGTCGGTCTGCACCAGCGCCACCAGCGACGTGTAGACAATGGCCATGAGGCTCAGGGCAAAAACCAGCGGCGCAAAATAATCGCTGGCCTGGGGCAACATCTGGATCGAGATGCGAAGGAAGCCATAGCCGCCCATCTTGAGCAGAACGGCGGCAAGAATCACGGAACCGGCCGTCGGCGCTTCCACATGGGCGTAAGGCAGCCAGGTATGAAACGGCCACATCGGCGTCTTGACGGCGAAGGAAGCGAAGAAAGCCAGCCACAGCCACAGCGCCATTTCCTTCGGGAACTTGCCGCCCATCATCGCCGTCATGTCGGTGGTGCCGGCATGGATGACCATAACGAAGATCGCCACCAGCATGAACACGGAACCGAGAAACGTGTAGAGAAAGAATTTATACGCCGCGTAAATCCGCCCGGCGCCGCCCCAGATGCCGACGATCAGGAACATGGGCATCAGGACGCCTTCGAAGAACACATAGAACAGCACGAAATCGAGCGCGGTGAACATACCGACCATCATGCTTTCAAGCACCAGCAGCGCGATCATCATTTCCTTGACGCGCTTTTTGACACCGCCCATCGCCGAGAGAATGCAGACCGGCGTGAGGAAGGTGGAGATCAGCACGAACCAGAGCGAAATGCCGTCGATGCCTTTCTGGTGCATGATGTTGAACGACGGCACCCAAATATATTTTTCGACCAGCTGAAAGCCGGCATTGGCGGGGTCGAAATAACGGAAGACAGCCAGGGATATAAGGAAGGTGATGCCGGAAACGGCCAGCGCCGCCCGGCTCGCGCCCGGGCCGGTTTTTTCCGGCTCGCCCCGAACGAACGCCAAGATAAACAGCGCGCCGAGCAGCGGCAGGAAGGTGATGATGCTGAGCAAGGGCCAGGGCGCCATAATCATGATCTAGCTCCCGACCCAGAACCAGGTAACCAGCGCGGCAAGACCGATCACCATGGCAAAGGCGTAATGATAGACATACCCGGTCTGAAGCGCCCCTGCCCGCCGCGCCACCCGGCCTGCAAGGCCGGCAACGCCGTCAGGCCCGAAGCGGTCGATCGTGCCGTCATCGCCGCGCTTCCAGAACAGCGCACCGAGACGCAGCGAACCGCGCACGAACAGAAAATCATAAAACTCGTCGAAATAGTATTTATTGAAGACCATGCGATAGATGCCGCCGAGAGCGCCGGCAATTTTTTGCGGCCATCCTTTGGTCCACATGTAACAGACATAGGCGAAAAAGATGCCGGGAAGCGCCGCGCCGACCAGCGGCAGGAGCTTTTCCCATTCCGGCAGGTTTTTCGTGAGGGCGATGGTTTCGTCTTCCGGCAGCACGAGAATGGCGCCCTGCCAGAAAGGGCTGGCGGCGGTGTCGTCGAAAAACCAGTGATGCGCATACCAGCCGGCGAAAATGGCGCCGATTGCAAGCGGCACGAGCGGCAGCAGCATGATCATCGGCGATTCATGCACATGCTCCATCGTATGATGATCGGCGCGCGGCTTGCCGTGGAAAGTCAGGATGAGCAAACGCCATGAATAGAAAGCCGTAAAGAAAGCCGTCACCACCCCCAGAACATAGGCCATGATGCCGTACCAGTATCCGCTGGCCACGGCGGCTTCAAGAATGAGATCCTTGGAATAAAAACCCGCCATGCCGAACAGGTGTTCGTAGCCGATTCCGGCCAGCGCCAGGGAACCGATCCACATATAGGCGTAGGTGACCGGTATCTTGCGCCAGATGCCGCCCATCTTGCGCATATCCTGCTCGCCGGACATCGCATGGATGACGGAACCGGCGCCGAGAAACAGCAGCGCCTTGAAAAAGGCATGTGTCATCAGATGGAACACGGAGGCCGAATAAGCCGAAACGCCGGCGCCGAAAAACATGTAGCCGAGCTGGCTCATGGTCGAGTAGGCAATGACGCGCTTGATGTCGAACTGCGTGAGGCCGATGCTGCCCGCCACGAGCGCCGTCAGCGCGCCAACCACCGCCACCACCATGCGCGCGGTCGGCGAATATTCGAACAGGGGCGACAGGCGCGCCACCATGAAAACACCCGCCGTCACCATCGTCGCGGCGTGAATGAGGGCGGATACGGGTGTCGGCCCTTCCATCGCGTCCGGCAGCCATGTGTGCAGCCCCAGTTGCGCCGATTTGCCCATCGCGCCGACAAAGAGCAGCAGGCACACCGTAGTGAGCGCCGGCAATGTGTAACCGAGAAACAGGAAATCCAGCGATTTCAGTTCGGGAGCTTTTGCGAACATGGCGTCGTATTGCACCGACCCGAAAATGAGGAAGCAGCCGAAAATGCCGAGCGCGAAGCCGAAATCGCCGACGCGGTTGACGAGGAAGGCCTTGATGGAGGCCCGGTTGGCGCTGTCCTTTTCATACCAGAAATTAATGAGAAGGTAGGACGCCAGCCCGACCCCCTCCCAGCCGAAAAACATCTGCAGCAGATTGTTCGACGTCACCAGCATGAGCATGAAGAAGGTGAACAGGCTGAGATAGGACATGAAGCGCGGAATGCTTTTGTCGTGCGACATATAGCCGACCGAATAGACATGCACCATCGACGACACGCCGTTGACGACCACCAGCATGATGGCCGTCAGCGTATCGATGCGCAGCGCCCAATCGACGCTGAAACCGCCGGATTCGAACCATGTGCCGAGGCTGTGCGTGCGCGCATGGCCGTGCAGCGCGACATCGACGAAGATGTGAATGGCGATCCCGGCGGCCGCCAGCATCGGCACGCAGGTCACGATCTGCGAGGCGCGGTCGCCGATCCGGCGCCCGAGCAGGCCCGCCACGATGGCGCCCAGCAGGGGCAGAAACACAACGGCAAGATCGAGTTGCAGGTCCATTTCAGCCCTTCATCATATTGATGTCTTCGACGGCGATATTGCCGCGGTTGCGGAAATAGACGACGAGGATGGCAAGGCCGATGGCCGCCTCCGCCGCCGCCACCGTCAGGATGATCATCGCGAAAACCTGGCCCAGCAGGTTGTGCAGATAGACCGAGAAGGCGACGAAATTGACGTTCACCGCCAGCAGCATGAGCTCGATCGACATGAGAATGACGATCACGTTGCGCCGGTTGATGAAAATGCCGAGCACGCCGATGGTAAACAGCGCCGCCGCGACGGCAAGAAAATGACTAAGGCCGATTGTCAACTTTACCCCCCATGCCCTTGGGAACATGCAGATTGTTTTTCTGGAGTTCCTCGGCGAATGTTTTTTTGATTTCTTCCCCGCCTTGGGCAACGACATCCTTGTTCAAGGCCATGATTCTGTTGCCGGCCCGGGAAATTGTCTCGATATATTTCTGCCCGGCGGGAGATTTGAAAAACTCGTTCAGTTTTCCCAGCTCCTCTTCGGTAAACATATCGGCATAGACTTTTACGGCGCTCGCTTTCAATTCGTCCTTATGGAGGGCGTGGATCTTTTCGCCCACCTCGGCAGCGATCCTGTCGATCTGATCGTCCTTGCCGGGATTTCCCATAGCGGCGATGGCGCGCCATGTCCGCAGGATCACGGTGAATACGTGCTTCGACGTGTTGAGGTTCAATAAATTGTCGAGTTCCCGCGCCAGGGGTTCTTTTTTGGGATCGGCCGGCGGCACAGAAGGAGGCGCCGCATCCTGTGGCGGCACCGGCGTTATCTTTTGAGCCTGGGCGATACCGGGCATGGCGAGCAGAAACAAGGCGAGGGCCAGCCGGACTTTCGTTTTCATAGCTCGACCCCCTTGCCGGACTGCATTTTTTTAATCTCGATGACATCGCCGATCCTGCGGTCGAGCTGAACCGAGGAACGCTGGCGCCGCGTATCGGGCCGGTGGCGCAGGGTAAGCACGATAGCGCCGATCATGGCCACCAGAAGAATAAGCCCCGAAACCTGGAACGGAAAGAAGTAATCGGTGTAAAGCAGCCGGCCGATCTCGCGCGTATTGTCGGCGACATCCGGCCCCACGGGAGGCACCGGCACCAGCGCCGCCGCGTTGGTCGGCCATACGCGCAACGCCAGAAACAATTCGGCCAGAAGAACAAGGCCAACTCCCAGCCCGATGCCGAGATAGCGGCGCATGCCGCGCCGCAATTCCTGAAAGTTAATGTCGAGCATCATGACGACGAAGAGGAACAGCACCGCCACCGCGCCGACATAGACAATGACCAGGATGAGGGCCAGAAACTCCGCGCCGATCAGCAGGAAAAGCCCCGCCGCGCTGAAGAAACAGAGAATGAGAAACAGCACCGCATGCACCGGGTTACGCGCGGCCACGACGGCAATGGCGGAAGCCAGCAGCACGGCAGAAAACGCATAGAAGGTCAGGGCGTGAAGCATTGGCGGGGTTTACCTGTAGCGGGCGTCGGCGGAGAGATTGGCAGCCAGTTCCGCTTCCCAGCGGTCGCCGTTCGCCAGCAGTCTTTCCTTGTTATAGAGAAGTTCTTCGTGGGTTTCCGTGGAATATTCGAAATTCGGGCCTTCGACAATCGCATCCACGGGGCAGGCTTCCTGGCACATGCCGCAATAGATGCATTTTGTCATGTCGATGTCGTAACGGGTGGTGCGGCGGCTGCCGTCGGCGCGGGCCTCGGCTTCGATGGTGATCGCCTGGGCCGGGCAGATGGCCTCGCACAGCTTGCAGGCGATGCAGCGTTCCTCGCCGTTGGGATAGCGGCGCAAGGCATGCTCGCCGCGAAAACGCGGGCTGAGCGGGCCCTTTTCATACGGATAATTGAGCGTCACTTTCGGGCGGAACATATAGCGGAAGGTCAGCCAGAATCCGCGGGCCAGCTCGAACAGGACCATTCGTTTAAGATTTCGCAGGACGTTCATGGCCACACCCTATCTCGGCAACTTGTCAAACATGATGAGATACCCGGCGGTCAGCACGACCCAGGCCAGCGAAACCGGCAGGAAAAACTTCCAGCCGATGCGCATCAGCTGGTCGTAGCGGTAACGCGGCAAGGTCGCGCGCGCCCACAGAAAAATGAAAAGGCAGAAGGCGATCTTGGCCGCGAACCAGATAAAGCCGGGTATGGCGTTCGCCACATCGACATAACCGGGAATATAACGAAGCCAGCCGATGAAGGGCAGCCAGCCGCCGAGAAACAGAATGACCGTCGTGGCGCTGAGCAAAATCATATTGGCGTATTCGCCGAGGAAAAAGAGAGCGAAGCTCATCGAGGAATATTCGGTGTTGAACCCACCGACCAGTTCGGATTCGCCTTCCGGCAGATCGAAGGGATGCCGGTTGGTTTCCGCCAGCGCCGAGATGAAGAAGATCACGAACATCGGGAACAGGATCGAAAACACGAACCAGCCATCCTGCTGAGCCTCGACGATCCGGCTTAGGTTGAGCGAACCCACGCACAGCAGGACCGTAATGATCACGAGACCGATGGATACCTCGTAAGACACCATCTGGGCCGCCGAACGCAAGGCGCCCAGAAACGAATATTTCGAATTCGACGCCCAGCCCGCGATGATGATGCCGTAAACGCCGAGCGAGGAAATGGCGAACAGGTACAGAATGCCGACATTGATATCGGCCAGAACCGCCTCGGCCTGAAACGGAATGACGGCCCAGGCTGACAGGGCCAGAAAGAAAGTCAGCATCGGCGCCATGATGAACAGCCCGGCATTCGCGCCCGACGGAATGATGGTTTCCTTGCCCAGCAGTTTCACGCCATCGGCGATGGGCTGCAGCAGGCCCAGCGGACCCACGACGTTCGGCCCCCGCCGCATCTGCATCGCCGCCATCACCTTGCGCTCGGCATAGGTCAGATAAGCCACGGCCACCAGCAGCACAATGATGATGCCGACGATCTTGGCGACAAGAATCACAAGCGGAATGCCGTAGATTGCAAGAAACTCGCTCATTCCGCCGCCTCCGCGTGCCGGAGCGGTAAAATCTCTTTCGTGCAATTGGCCATGTTGACCGAGGCCCGGCTGATCGGGTCGGTCATGTAGAAGTTTTCGATCTCCGGCACGAAGGGCTTCACGGCAAGTTCGCCGGTTTTTCCGAACGGCACCCATTCCGCGCGGGTGACTTCGCCCGGATGGCCGAGAACGGGGCTGGCCGCGATCATCTTTGTCCGCAACTCAGCCAGGGTGTTGAAAGGCAATGTCTTGCCCAGAACATCCGAGAGAGCGCGCAGGATGGTCCAGTCCTCGCGGGCCTCGCCCGGCGCGAACACCGCGCGGCGGGCCAGTTGCGGACGGCCTTCGGTATTCACATAGATCGCGTCTTTTTCGGTATAGGCGGCGCCCGGCAGGATGACATCGGCGCGGTGCGCGCCGGCATCGCCATGATGGCCCTGATAAATGATGAAAGCCTTGCCGAGACGCTTCATGTCGATTTCGTCGGCGCCCAGCAGATAGACCACCTGCATCTTGCCGCTTTCGGCGGCGGCCAGGATGCCGTTGGCGCCGAGACCGTTCGCCGACGGCAGGAAGCCGAGATCAAGCCCGCCCACGCGCGACGCGGCAAGCTGCAGCACGTTAAATCCGTTCCAGTCGGATTGGATCATGTTGAACGCTTCGGCCAGTTCCCGGGCCGCAGCATGGATGGCGGGGCCGTCGGGCCGCCGCAAAGCGCCGGCGCCGAGCAGGATCATAGGCCGCTTGGCTGCCTTCAGGATATTCGCAAAATCGTGGCCGCCGGCAATCAGGTTACGGATCGCCTGCGGCGAATTGCCGATATGGCGGTAGGGATAGCCGAGATCGACCGCCGCGCCGATCAGCCCGACGCGCATGCCGCCGCGCAGCCAGCGCTTGCGGATACGGGCGTTGACCAGCGCCGCCTCGTGGCGCGGGTCGGTGCCGATAAGAAGGATGGCGTCCGACTCCTCGATGCCGGCGATGCCGCTGTTCATCACATAGGCGGCGCGCGTCGAGACATCGTATTCCGCGCCATCCTGGCGGCAATCCATGTTGGGCGAGCCGACGGCCTGCATGAGCTGTTTCAGCGCAAACAGGCTTTCGCAGTCGGCGAGGTCGCCGGCGATGGCCGCGACGCGGCTGGGCGGCGTGTCTTTCAACTGGGCGGCAATCGCCGCGAAAGCGTCGGACCAGCCGGCGGGCTGAAGCTTGCCGTCACGGCGGACATAAGGCCGGTCGAGGCGCTGGCGCATGAGGCCGTCGCAGGCGAAGCGCGTCTTGTCGTTGATCCATTCCTCGTTCACGTCCTCGTTGAGGCGCGGCAGGATGCGCATCACTTCGTTGCCGCGCGCGTCGACACGGATATTGCTGCCGACGGCGTCGAGCACGTCGACGCTTTCGGTCTTGAGAAATTCCCAGGAACGGTATTCGAAAGCGAGCGGCTTGTTGGTGAGCGCGCCGACGGGGCACAGGTCGATGATGTTGCCGGAAAGCTCGGAGCTCAGCGGTTGCATCGTATAGGTGCCGATTTCCATGTTTTCGCTGCGGAACAGGCCGCCCATTTCCGGCGTGCCGGCGATTTCGTCCATGAAGCGGACGCAGCGCGTGCAGTGAATGCAGCGCGTCATATGCGTTTCGACGAGAGGGCCGAGGTCCTTGTCCTTTACCGCGCGTTTCATTTCGGCGTAGCGGCTGCGGTCGAAGCCATAGGCCATGGCCTGGTCCTGCAGATCGCATTCGCCGCCCTGATCGCAGATCGGGCAATCGAGCGGATGGTTGATCAGCAGCATTTCCATGACGCCCTTGCGCGCCTTGTGCACCATGGGGCTGTCGGTATGGACATTCATGCCGTCGCCGCAGGGCAAGGCGCAGCTGGCCACCGGCTTCGGCGTCTTTTCGACTTCCACGAGGCACATGCGGCAATTGGCGGGCACCGACAGGCGGTCGTGATAGCAGAAGCGCGGCACCTCGATGCCCAGCTGCTCGCAGGCCTGCAGCACGGATGTCCCGGGCGCGACCTCAAGCTCGATACCGTTGATGGTCAGTTTAGGCATGTTACGCCGCCCTCTTCGCTTCTCTGCGGTAATGCTCGATGCGCTCGATCATCACCGGCTTGAAATGACGAATGAGGCCCTGGACCGGCCAGGCGGCGGCGTCGCCATGGGCGCAGATGGTATGGCCTTCGATTTCCTTTGTGACATCCAGCAGCGTGTCGATTTCGGCCACTTCGGCCTGCCCCCGCACCATGCGCTGCATCACGCGCCAGATCCAGCCGGTGCCTTCGCGGCACGGCGTGCACTGGCCGCAGCTTTCGTGCATGTAGAAATGGCTGAGGCGCGCGATGGCGTAGATCACGTCGGTCGTCTTGTCCATGACGATGACGCCCGCGGTGCCGAGGCCCGATTTCGCTTCGCGCAGGCTGTCGAAATCCATCAGCACCGTTTCGCACATATCCCTGGGCAGCAGCGGCGTCGAGGACCCGCCCGGAATGACCGCCAGCAGATTGTCCCAGCCGCCGCGCACGCCGCCCGCGTGCTTTTCGATCAGCTCCTTCATCGGGATGCTCATCGCCTCTTCGACATTGCAGGGCTGGTTGACATGGCCCGAGATGCAGAAAATTTTCGTGCCGCTGTTTTTCGGGCGGCCGAAGGAAGCGAACCAGGCCGCGCCGCGGCGCAGAATTTCCGGCACCACGGCGATGGTTTCGACATTGTTGATCGTGGTCGGGCAGGAATAAAGCCCGGCGCCCGCCGGGAACGGCGGCTTGTTGCGCGGCTGGCCCTTTTTGCCTTCGATGCTTTCCATCAGCGCCGTTTCCTCGCCGCAGATATAGGCGCCCGCGCCGCGATGAAGGTAGACGTCGCAATCCCATCCCGAACCGGCGGCGTTCTTGCCCAGCAGCCCGGCGGCATAGGCTTCGTCGATGGCCTTCTGCACGTTCGAGGCCTCGTTATAAAACTCGCCGCGGATATAGATGTAACAGACATGCGCGTTGATGGCGAAGGACGCGAGCAGAATGCCCTCCAGCAGCCGGTGCGGGTCGAAGCGCAGGATATCGCGGTCCTTGCAGGTGCCGGGTTCGGATTCGTCGGCATTGACGATCAGGTAATGCGGCTTGTCCGACGGTTTCGGCATGAATGACCATTTCATGCCGGTCGGGAACCCCGCGCCGCCGCGGCCGCGCAGGCCGGAATTCTTGACCTCCTCGATCACCGCCGGCTGTCCGCGTTTGACGAGCGCGGCGGTGTTGTCCCAGATGCCGCGCTTTTTCGCGGCCTCGAGGTTCCAGCTTTCGAAGCCATAGAGATTGGTGAAGATGCGATCCTTGTCCTGCAGCATTATTTTACCTTTTCCTTCAGACTCGTCGGCCCGTTCTGGGCGCAGGCGCCGCGGCGACCGGTCTGGGACCCTACGGTCAATTTTTTGTCCGCCTTCAGATCGTCGATCATCTTGCCCATGATTTCAGGCGTCAGGTCCTCGTAATAATCGTCGTTGATCTGCGCCATCGGCGCGTTCACGCAGGCGCCGAGGCATTCGACCTCCACGACCGTGAATTTTCCGTCCGCCGTGCTTTCGCCGGGGCCGATGCCGAGTTTGTCGCGGCAGGTTTTCACGATATCCGCCGAACCGCGCAGCCAGCACGGCGTCGTGGTACAAATCTGGATGAAATTCGCGCCGACTTTTTCCTTGTTGAACATCGTGTAGAAGGTGGCGACCTCATACACCTTGATGCGCGGCATCTGAAGAAAATCCGCGACGTAATCCATCGCCGCGCGCGGCAGCCAGTTATCGTTCTGGCGCTGCGCGATATCCAGCAGCGGAATCACCGCGCTCTGCTGGCGGCCTTCGGGATATTTGGCGATGATTGCTTTCGCCCGGGCCAGATTTTCTTGGGTAAAAACGAAAGGATGGGCCGGTTTAGACATGCATCCCCCTCTCTAGCGTCATCCCGGAAAACTTTCTCTTCGGCGAGCAAAGCGAAGCGCCGCGAGACGAAAGAAAGTTGATCCGGGACCCAGTGGGCATTGAAGCCAACGCTCTCGAACCGACCGCGCGAATTCTATCGGATAGACTGACTAGGTCCCGGATAAATTTTTCCTTCGCTTCGCTCCGGAAAAATTTTCCGGGATGACGTTGCACTTTACTCACCGGTCGATCTCCCCGAATACGATATCCATGCTGCCGATAATCGCCACGGCATCGGCCAGCATATGGCCCTTGCACATGAAATCGGTGCCCTGCAGATGGGCGAAGCCGGGCGCGCGGATCTTGCAACGATACGGGCGGTTGGTGCCGTCGGCGACAAGGAACACGCCGAACTCTCCTTTCGGCGCCTCGACGGCCGTATAGGTCTCGCCGGCCGGCACGTGGTAGCCTTCGGTGTATAATTTGAAATGATGGATCAGAGCTTCCATCGACATTTTCATTTCGCCGCGTTTGGGCGGGGCGATCTTGTTGTCGTCGATCATCACGAGACCTTGCGGCATGTCCTTGAGGCTTTGCCGGATGATGCGCAGAGACTGGCGCATTTCTTCCATGCGGCACAGGTAACGCGCATAGCAATCGCCGGTCTTGCCCACCGGCACGTCGAAATCCATTTTGTCGTAGACATCATAGGGCTGCGATTTGCGCAGATCCCACGCCACGCCCGAGGCGCGCAGCATAGGGCCCGAGAACCCCCAGTCCAGCGCCTGTTCCTTGCTCACGATGCCGATATCGACGGTGCGCTGCTTGAAGATGCGGTTTTCCGTCAGCAGTTCCTCGACATCCGCGAGGAATTCGGGAAATTTTTCGCTCCACGCCCAGATATCGTCGGCGAGGCCGTCGGGCATGTCCTGATGCACGCCGCCGGGACGGAAATAATTGGCGTGCATGCGCGAGCCGCTGACGCGCTCGTAATATTCCATCAGAATCTCGCGCTGCTCGAACCCCCACAGCGAGGGCGTCACGGCGCCGAGATCGATGGCGAAGGTGGTGATGTTAAGAATGTGATTCAGGATGCGCGTGATTTCCGAGAACAGCACGCGGATATACTGCCCGCGCAGCGGCGCCGTGATGCCCAGAAGCTTTTCGACCGCCAGCGCATAGGCATGCTCCTGGCACATCGGCGAGACGTAATCGAGCCGGTCGAAATAGGGCGTCGCCTGCGCATAGGTTTTGTATTCAATCAGCTTTTCAGTACCGCGATGCAGCAGCCCGATATGCGGATCGGCGCGTTCGACGATTTCGCCGTCCATCTCCAGAATCAATCGCAGCACGCCATGCGCCGCCGGATGCTGCGGCCCGAAATTCATCGTGAAAGGGCGGATTTTTCTGCCCGCTTCGGTCATTTGCTCCTGATCCCAGTTTTCGGCGATATCCTTCATATCTTCGCCTCCGGCTTCGGCACGGTGGCCTTGTCGTCGCCCGGCAACTGCACGTCGGTCATGCCTTCCCAGGGGCTGAGAAAATCGAAATTGCGGAAGTCCTGCACGAGCTTCACGGGTTCATAGACCACGCGTCGCTGTTCGTTGTCATAGCGCACCTCGACATAGCCGGTGAGCGGAAAATCCTTGCGCAGCGGATGCCCCTCGAACCCGTAATCGGTAAGGATACGGCGCATGTCGGGGTTATTGCTGAAGGCAACGCCATAAAGATCCCAGCATTCGCGCTCGAACCACCCGGCCGCACTGTAGGCATCAATCACCGACGGCACCGGCGAGGTTTCGTCGGTTTCCAGCTTAACCCGGATGCGCCAGTTATGGCGCAGACTGAGCAGATGATAGACAACCTCGAACCGTTCCGGCCGGTCGGGATAATCGACGCCACAGATATCCATCAGCTGGTTCATGGCAATGGCCGGATCGTCGCGCAGTTTCAGCAGCACGTCGCGGATGCGCGACCGCGCCACGAAAATCGATAGCTCGCCAAGCTCTATCGCGCCACGCAGCATATCGGTGCCGAGCGCGCGCCTGGCTTCCGTCTGAAGGTCCTGAAGGCGTTCCATGGTAAGCATGTCAGAGCCTGTTGATGACCCGGTTGCCGCGACGGATTTTTCGGTGCAGCTGCATGATGCCGTACATCAGCGCTTCCGCCGTGGGCGGGCAACCGGGCACGTAAATATCCACCGGCACGATGCGGTCGCAGCCGCGCACTACGGAATAGGAATAATGATAATAGCCGCCGCCATTGGCGCAGCTGCCCATCGATATGACCCAGCGCGGCTCGGGCATCTGGTCGTAAACCTTGCGCAGTGCCGGCGCCATCTTGTTGGTGAGCGTCCCGGCCACGATCATCACATCCGACTGGCGAGGCGAGGCGCGCGGCATCATGCCGAAACGGTCGAGGTCGTAGCGGCTCATATAGGCATGGATCATTTCCACGCCGCAGCAGGCGAGGCCGAAGGTCATCGGCCACATCGAGCCGGTCCGCGCCCAGGCCAGCAGGTCGTCGAGCTTGGTCAGCAGGAAGCCCTTGTCCTGCACCGTCTCACCAAGCTGTTTCGCGGTCGCAACGGCATTTGCCATGCGCCGGGGATCGACTATTCCCATTCCAGCGCCCCCTTCGTCCATTCGTAGATAAAGCCGACGGTGAGCACACCGAGGAAAATGACCATCGACCAGAAGCCGGCCATGCCGATATCCCCCAGCGCCACCGCCCAGGGAAACAGGAAGGCGATTTCCAGGTCGAAAATGATGAACAGGATGGCGACCAGGTAAAAGCGCACGTCGAATTTCGACCGCGCGTCGTCGAACGCCTCGAAACCGCATTCGTAGGGCGAGTTTTTTTCGCTGTCAGGCTTTTGCCTGGCGAGGATAAAGGAAAGCCCTACCGCTGCGGCGGCAACGACGATGGCAATGCCAAGAAAAAGTAGAATGGGCAGATAATCATTGACCAGACTGTTTATCATCCCTGCGCCCCCAGCCCCCGATGGGGCTGTGCTTACATTAAAGGTTTGATTATTTGGGCGAACATCTGCCCCTTAAGTCGGAAAATCAAGGCGAAATAATGCGAGCGTTTCGCAACTGCGTTTTTTCCGACACATGTGTCGCATTCGGTTACGGAAAACGCTGTTTATGGTATTTGCCGCGCAACCGGTTTACTGTCCGGCATGGCCAAGGAAACCAGCTCTTTTCGCAAGCGCGTCACGCGCTATGCCAAAGTATCCGGCGCCGTCGCCGGTTTCGGCGCCCGCGCCGCCGGAAAACGCTATCTCGGCCTCGCTGTCGACCGCGCGAAACAGGCGGAACGCCTGCGTGCGGCCCTTGGCGGCCTTAAGGGGCCGCTGATGAAAGTGGCCCAGCTGCTTTCGACCATTCCCGATATCGTGCCTGAAGAATACGGGAAGGAGCTTGCACAACTTCAAGCTGATGCCCCGCCCATGGGCCGGGCCTTTGTTAAGCGCCGGATGCTGGCCGAGCTTGGACCTGATTGGGAAAGTAAATTCAAGAGCTTCGACTATAATTCTCAGGCAGCAGCTTCGCTTGGACAGGTGCATAAGGCTATCGGAACGGATGGAAAAACACTCGCGTGCAAGTTGCAATATCCGGATATGTCTTCGGTTGTAGATGCCGATTTAAAGCAACTTAAAATTGTAATGACCGTCTTCGAGCGTAGCGATAAAGCCGTCTCCACAAAAAAAGTGCATGAGGAAATCGCGGAACGCCTGCGCGAGGAGCTGGATTACCGGCGCGAAGCCAGGCATATCCGGCTTTACCGTCATATGCTGGACGGCATGAAGGGCGTACATGTACCCGAGGTAATCGCCCGGTTTTCGACCGGACGCCTGCTTACCATGACATGGCTGGAAGGCGAGCGCATTGCCGATCTGGTGACAAAACGCCCCCTCAAGGATCGCAACGCTATCGCATCAAACATGTTTCATGCCTGGTATACGCCGTTTTACTATTACGGCGTCATTCATGGCGACCCGCATCTGGGCAATTATACGGTCCGCAAGGATAACAGCCTTAACCTGCTCGACTTCGGCTGCATTCGCATCTTCAGGCCGCAACTGGTTGAAGGCGTTATCACTCTCTATAAGGCGTTACAGGCAAAAGACAGGGAAATGGCGGCTGAAGCCTATAAGGCATGGGGGTTTCACAATCCCAGCAAGGCATTAATCGACACATTGAATATATGGGCGCAGTTCATTTATGCCCCCCTGCTCGAAGACAAGACGCGCCTCATCGAGGAAACCAATACCGGTCTTTACGGACGCGAAACGGCCAACAAGGTGCATAAGGAGTTGCGCAAGCTTGGCGGCGGCATCGAGGTGCCGCGCGAATTCGTCTTCATGGACCGCGCCGCCGTCGGCCTCGGTTCCGTCTTTCTTCGTCTCGGCGCCGAAATGAACTGGTACCGCCTGTTTCACAACCTCATCGCGGATTTCGATGTGAAAAAGCTGGAAAAGGATCAGGCGAAGGCATTGAAGGATTGCGGGCTGAACACATCCGGCTGAAGTCTTTGCCGGAAAGACGTAACAAAAGCGTGCCAGCTTCCCACACGCTGGAAAATAAGGCATCTTTGTGGCCTTCGTGATTCTTTTGTGAGCCACATCGCGTTATGAAAATCGCCATCCCCAAGGAGCGCCGCGCTTTCGAAAAACGCGTGGCGGCAGTGCCCGAAACGGTCAAGAAATACCGGGCCCTGGGTTATGACGTGGCGGTGGAAGCGGGCGCAGGGACGGAGGCTTCCTATCCCGACGAGCAATATGCGGCTGCCGGTGCGACCATAGCCGCCGATGCCGGGCTGGCGCTGCGCGACGCCGATATCGTCTTGCGGGTACAGCGACCGATGACGGCGGCTGAGGGCCTGAACGAAACCGGCTTTCTCAAGCCGGGCTGCGTGCTGATCGGCATGCTTAACCCTTATGCCGCGCGCGCGGATCTTGATCTCTATGCAAGAGGCCAGATTACGGCGATGTCGATGGAACTCGTGCCGCGCATCACCCGCGCGCAATCGATGGACGTGCTGTCCA
This sequence comes from Bdellovibrionales bacterium, assembly GCA_050248075.1. GTDB lineage: Bacteria > Pseudomonadota > Alphaproteobacteria > UBA9219 > UBA9219 > JBFWTA01. Next base: position 17,581 of record JBFWTA010000006.1, read on the forward strand.
GCCAGTCGAATCTTGCCGGCTATCGCGCCGTGCTGGACGCGACCGAGCAATTCGGCCGCGCTTTCCCGATGATGATGACCGCCGCCGGCACCATTCCGCCGGCGCGTGTCATGGTCATGGGCGCCGGCGTCGCGGGGCTTCAGGCCATCGCCACCGCGCGGCGTCTCGGCGCCGTCGTCAGCGCTACCGATGTACGGCCCGTCGCCAGGGAGCAGGTGGAAAGCCTCGGCGCCACCTTCGTCATGGTCGAGAGCGAGGAAACCAGGCAGGCCGAAACCTCCGGCGGTTACGCCAAGGAAATGAGCGAGGATTACAGGCAGCGCCAGGCCGCCCTGATCGCCGAGACGATCAAAAAGCAGGATGTCGTGATCTGCACCGCCCTTATTCCCGGCCGCGCCGCGCCGAGACTTGTGACGGAAGAGATGATCCGCAGCATGCGGCCCGGTTCCGTCATCGTCGACCTGGCGGTCGAACAGGGCGGCAACTGCGCCTTGTCCGAAGCCGGCAAGGTGGTCGATGCCTTTGGCGTGAAAATCGTCGGCTACCGCAATATGCCGAGCCGCATCGCCGTCGATGCCTCGGCGCTTTATGCCCGTAATCTGCTTAATTACATGACGCTCGTCACCGCCAAGACCGGCGGCCAGCTCGCGATCAATATGGACGACGAAATCATCCGCGCCGTGACGCTCACACGCGATGGTGCCGTCATTCATCCTCAGTTCCAGCAGACCGGCGCGGCCTGACGGAGGAACGGCATGGCCCCTCAGGACTCGAAAAAAAACCGGCAGAACGCCACCGCCGCCTGGATCCTCGTGCTGGCGATTGCGACGATCTGTTGCTCCGCGTTATTTCTGGTCTTCGCTAATTACTTCGTTCAGATCAACCGCAACCTGGCCATTGCCAATGCGCGGCTGGAAGCCATGGAGGCCACCCAGAACCGCCTGCTGCGCGAAATTGTTTCCCTGCATCGCGCGGTGGCGCCCGAATCACGGAATTCGCATAACGCCGTACCGGCAAAGCAAGAATCTGAACTGAGCGATTAACGGAGCCGCGCATGGCCATCGACAGCCTTACATCCTCCCTCGGCAGTCTCGCCGTCGAACAGGAGAAACTTGCAGAGTTTGCCAGGGATATTGCCGCGCAGGCCCAAGGCATGGCCGATGGCGCCGCGGCGACGGGCGGACATGACTTCTTTATTACGGGCCTCACGGTTTTCGTACTGGCCTGTTTCGTCGGTTATTACGTCGTATGGCGGGTGACGCCGGCGCTGCACTCCCCGCTTATGGCGGTGACGAATGCGGTATCTTCTGTCATCATTGTCGGCGCCCTTCTGGCGGCGGGGCCAGCCGATTTTACAGCGTCAACCCTCATGGGCCTTGGCGGCGTGGCGCTTGCCTCGATCAATATCTTCGGCGGCTTTCTTGTGACTCAGCGCATGCTGCAGATGTATCGAAAGAAAGCCGATGCCGGCAGCCCGGCGAAAGGCCACAAATGAACAGCCTCGTCGCCCTTGCTTACCTTGTCTCCGGCATATGCTTCATCATGGCGCTGCGCGGCCTGGCCTCGCCGGTTTCGGCGCGGCAGGGCAATATGTTCGGCATCGCCGGCATGGCGGTGGCAATTGCCACGACCTGCGCGCTGCTGCCCGCAGCCTCGCTTCCCTTCATTGCCGGTGCGGTTGCCATCGGCGGCGTGATCGGCTGGTTCGTTGCGCGCACCATTAAAATGACCGCCCTGCCCCAGCTGGTGGCGGCATTCCACTCGCTGGTCGGTCTTGCGGCGGTGCTGGTTGCAGCGGCAGCCTTCACCAACCCTTCCGCCTATGGCATTGCCAGCGGCGGGCAGATTCATTTCTCAAGTCTTCTTGAAATGGGCCTCGGCGTTGCCATCGGCGCGATCACCTTCAGCGGATCGATTGTCGCTTTCGCCAAGCTTCAGGGTCTTGTCACCGGCAAGCCGCTGGTATTTCCTCTGCAGCACCAGTTCAACCTGGCGCTTGGCATTCTTTCCCTTTTGCTCATCGTCTGGCTGATGCTGAGTCAGTCGGACTATGCATTCTGGGCTCTGGTTGCCGTCACTTTTCTGCTCGGCTTCCTGCTGATCCTGCCCATCGGCGGCGCAGATATGCCGGTCGTCATCTCGATGCTCAACAGCTATTCCGGCTGGGCGGCAGCGGCGACCGGCTTCACGCTGGAAAACCCGCTGCTGATCATCACGGGGGCCCTGGTCGGTTCCTCCGGCGCTATTCTCAGTTACATCATGTGCAAGGGCATGAACCGCTCGATCTTCAACGTGATCCTCGGCGGTTTCGGCAGCGACGGCGGCGCGGCCGCCGCCGGCGGCCCTGCGGGCGACAAGGCAGTGAAGATCGGTTCCGCCGAGGATGCGGGCTTCATTCTCAAAAACGCTGCCAGCGTCATCATCGTTCCCGGCTATGGCATGGCGGTGGCGCAGGCTCAGCATGCCCTGCGCGAAATGTGCGACCACCTGAAAGCCGCCGGCGTGCAGGTACGCTATGCCATTCATCCGGTGGCGGGCCGCATGCCCGGTCACATGAATGTTCTGCTCGCCGAAGCCAATGTTCCCTATGATGAAGTTCTCGAGCTGGAAGAAATCAACCGCGATTTCGCGCAAACGGACGTCGCCTTCGTTATCGGCGCGAACGACGTGACCAACCCTGCCGCCCGCACCGACCCGAAATCGGCCATTTACGGCATGCCGATTCTGGATGTCGAAAAAGCCAAAACGGTGCTTTTCATCAAGCGTTCGATGGCGACCGGATATGCGGGTGTCGAGAACGAGCTTTTTTTCCGCCCCAATACGATGATGCTGTTCGGCGACGCCAAGAAAATGTGCGAGGAAATCGTCAAGGCACTCGAAGCCTAGAGGGTTTGCATTTAGAGCCGCTTAGCCAGCCGGCCGGGAATTACTTCTATCCGGCATTACTCTCGGCCTTCATCGGCCGTGCCAGCAGCGTTTCTATCGTTGCCTCCAGCCCGGCCCCGTTATTAAGCACGCCGTCCACCGCCGCCACGATGGGCATCTCGACATTATGCCTGACTGCCAGCGCCTTTGCCGCCGCCGCGGTATAGACGCCTTCCGCCACGCTTGCGCGGTGCCCCAGAATATCGGACAGTTTTTTGCCTTCGCCGAGCGCGGCGCCGAGCGACATGTTGCGCGACTGCAGGCTGGAGCAGGTGAGCACCAGATCGCCGAGGCCCGACAACCCCATCAGCGTTTCCGCCTGCGCGCCCATCGCGTTGCCGAGCCGGATCATTTCGGCAAGACCGCGCGTGATGAGCGCGGCGCGCGCGTTTTCGCCCATCTTGCAGCCCGCCGCGATGCCGCAGGCGACGGCGAGAACATTCTTGATCGCCCCGCCCAGCTGCGCGCCGACGACATCGTCGGTTAAATACAGGCGAAAATGCCGCCCGCCGAGCGATTGCATCATCGCCTCGCCGAACGCCTTGTCTTTCGTCGCGAAAGCAAGTGCCGTCGGCAAGCCCCGCGCGACTTCGGCGGCGAAGCTGGGGCCAGATAAAACAGCCAACAAACGTCCCGGCATTTCTTCCGCCACCGCCTCGCTTAGCAGCCGGCCGGTCTTTTGTTCCATTCCCTTGGCGCAGATAACAACCGGCACCGGCTTGTTTTGCAGCGCGCCGGCGAGCTGCCGGCATATCCCGCGCGCATGCTGCGCCGGCGTTACCAGCAGAAGAACATCGCAGACAGCAAGATCGGCGAGGTTATGGGTCGCCCGGATGGCACCATCGAGCCGGAGGCCGGGCAGAAAGACGTGATTTTCATGCTTCTGGTTGATGGCCGCGGCGACATCCGCCTCATGCGCCCAGACAAGCGCCCCGCGCCCTGCGCGATGGACAGCCATTGCCAGCGCGGTCCCCCAGGCGCCGCCGCCGATAATGCCGATATGCTGAAAATTATGAGCCATGATGACCTGCATTTTGCGCGCAAGATAACGGGATATGCGCCGGTTGTCAGCCTATGCTTTTGCGGGTTTTTCGGCAGGAGAACTCAAAGGCCAGCGCGGCCGTGCCGCTGCGTCCAGCCCGTCGGAAAAACCGAGGCGCAAACGCTCCAGCCCGGCCCAGGCAATCATGACGCCGTTATCGGTGCAGAGCGCGGGCGGCGGCGCGACAAAAGGCATGTCGAACTGTGCCGCCAGTCCCGCGAGTTTTTCACGAATGGCCCGATTGGATGCTACGCCGCCCGCCGCGACCAGCGCGGTCATTTTCATGTTACCGCTTTCAAGCCGCCTGAGCGCGTTGCGCGTCCGGTCAAACAGGATATCGGCGATAGCGGCCTGCAGGCCTGCCGCAAGATCGGTCGAAGCCGCCCCCTTTTCGGCGGCCAGCCGCACCGCCGTCTTCAGCCCCGAGAAAGAAAAATCGCAGCCCGCGCGGCCCAGCATCGGCCGCGGCAGATCGACGGCTTTTGCATCGCCTTCCACGGCCGCTTTTTCGACCAAAGGCCCGCCCGGATAGCCGAGGCCCAGCAGCTTGGCGCCCTTGTCGAAACACTCCCCCGCCGCATCGTCAATGGTCGTGCCCAGTAATTCATAGGCGCCGATACCGTTTACGGCGATGAGCTGGGTATGCCCCCCGGACACAAGCAGCAGCAGGTAGGGAAACGCCACGTCATGCGTGAGCCGCACGGTGAGCGCATGCGCCTCCAGATGATTGACGGCGACGAAAGGAAGCTTGCGCACGGCGGCAATCGCCTTGCCCGTCATGGCCCCCACCATGACGCCGCCGATGAGCCCCGGCCCGCAGGTCGCGGCGATGCCGGATACATTCTCAAGCCCGGCCCCGGCATCGGCCAGCGCCAGACGGACAAGATCGTCCAGCCGGTCCAGATGCGCCCGCGCCGCAATTTCCGGCACCACGCCGCCATAGGGCCGGTGTTCCGTCAGTTGCGAGGCGACGCGGTTGGCCAGGATGCGCCGCCCGGCATCGACGATGCCGACCGCCGTTTCGTCGCAGCTTGTTTCAATGCCCAGAACGATCATGCGCCAACAAGGTTAAAGACAAAGCCGGTAAATCCGGCTATTCTCGGTCATAACATAAATTTTCCCGTTGCGGATTTTTCTATGAGCAGCACTTTCTTTATCCTCATGTCCCTGGCCATGGCCGCCGTTCTGGCCGTTCTCATGCTGGGTGTTTTCGGCATGGTGCGCGGCGGAGAGTTTAACAGGAAATACGGCAACCGCCTCATGCGCGCCCGCGTGGCATTGCAGGCCGTGGCGCTGGGTTTTTTCGTGCTTGCGGTCATTGCGGCCAAAAAATAAAGCAGCCGGTTGTTTTTTCACGCCCGGCGCGGCATAAAAGAATCCCGGCGATTCTGAAACTTAACCCGTTGCCATTATGAAAATTCTCGTCACCGTCAAGCGCGTCGTCGATTACAACGTCAAGATCCGCGTCAAGGCGGATCAGAGCGGCGTCGAGACCGCCAACGTCAAGATGTCGATGAACCCTTTCGACGAAATCGCCGTCGAGGAAGCCGTGCGCCTGAAGGAAAAAAATCTGGCGCAGGAAATCGTCGCCGTCACGCTGGGGCCGCAGGCCTGCCAGGACACGCTGCGCACCGCCATGGCCATCGGCGCCGACCGCGCCAGTCATGGGCTTACGGATATCGAGCTGCTGCCTCTGGCGGTCGCCAAGGCGCTGCAATAAATCAACGAGAAGGA
>JBFWTA010000007.1:0-21717 GCA_050248075.1 Bdellovibrionales bacterium
GTCGGCATTGGCGAGGATTTCGTGCCGCCAAATCTCGACATAAAGGCGATCCATAAAGCCTACAGCATTCCGGACCACGAAAGCTTCCGGACCATTCGCGATTTGTTGAAACATGAAGGCATTTCGGCCGGCACGTCCTCCGGCACGCTCATTGCGGCCGCGTTGCGTTACTGCCGCGAGCAGAAAACGCCGAAATATGTCGTGACGTTTGTATGCGACAGGGGCGAAAAGTATCTGGACAAAGTTTTTGGCTAACGCTGTTTTTCTTCCATCTTGATCGCCACCCAGATTTTCTCCATTTCATCCAGCGTAGCCTGATCCATTGTCTTGCCGCCTTCTTGAATACGCCGTTCGACTTCGCGGAATCGGGTTTCGAATTTGCGATTGGTGCGTCTGAGGGCGCCTTCGGGATCGACTTGGAGGCGGCGCGCAAGATTTATCAAGGCAAACAATAAATCGCCGAATTCATCTTCGATGGCGTCCGTGTTGTTGGCATGCATTTCCGTCTCAAGTTCGCCGATTTCCTCGGCGATTTTCGCAAGAATATCCCGGGCATCCGTCCAGTCGAACCCAACGCGCGCCGCGCGTTTCTGAAGTTTGAGGGCGCGTAAATTCGCGGGCAGGGCGGTGCTGATGCCGTCCAGCGCGCTCGCTATCCGTTTACCGGCTTGCGCTTCCGCCTCGCGTTTGGAGGCCTTGTCGTTTTCCCAGTTGGCCAGCACGGCATCGGCGGTCCGGGCGTCGCGGTCGCCGAATACATGCGGATGCCGCTCGATCATCTTGTCCGCCACGCTTTCGGCAATGGCGTCGAGGTCGAACAGTCCGGCTTCGCGGCCGAGCTGGGCATAAAAAACGATTTGAAACAGAAGATCGCCAAGTTCTTCCTTGATCGCTTGCGGATTATCCTGTTCGATCGCCTCGACCACTTCATAGGTTTCCTCGAGCGTGTGCGGTGCGATGGTTTTAAAATTCTGCTCGAGATCCCATGGGCATCCACCTTCCGGATTGCGCAGCCGCGCCATCACTTCCACAAGTTTGTCCATGGGCGCCAGATTATCAGCGATCTTTTGGACGTTCTTTGTATGCGACAAATCATACTCCTGTAGTATTGGGACCGGTAAGATAGACTGAACCTATGCAAACTGTCATCTGCGAGGCACGTTAATGACCGCCGGCCAGTTGTGGGACCCGAATAAGTACGAAAAGAACGCCCGGTTCGTATCCGATCTTGGCATGCCGGTTGTGGATCTGCTGGCGCCGAAGCCCGGCGAGCGCATTCTCGATGTCGGATGCGGCGACGGGGTATTGACGGAAAAGCTGGCCGCCATGGGCTGTGATATCGTTGGCATAGATGCAAGTCCGGCTTTCGTTGCCGTCGCCCGTGCGCGCGGCCTCGATGCGCGCGTCATGAAGGCCCAGGAACTCGCCTTTGTTCATGAATTCAACGCGGTTTTCAGTAACGCGGCGCTGCACTGGATCAAGCCGCCCGAAGCTGTGCTCAAAGGCATTCATCGCGCGCTTAAACGTGGCGGGAGATTTGTGGCGGAATTCGGCGGGCAGGGGAATGTGGCGCCTATCGTCAATGCCTTGAACGATGCGCTAAAAGCGCGCGGTATCGACCCGGCCAAGATCAACCCATGGTATTTCCCTTCGGATACCGAATATGCCGCCCTGCTCGCCAAAAACGGTTTTACGGTCAAACAGATCGCCCTGATCCCCCGCCCTACGCCCTTGCCCGGCGATGTCGGTGGCTGGCTTGAAACCTTTGCCGGCGATTTCACCGCCGCCCTGCCTGAATCCGAGCGTCCGGTCTTCCTCATGGAAGTACACGACCGGCTGGAGCCGCAGCTATACGACGCAGCCAGGAATGAATGGTTGGTGGGTTATGTGAGACTGAGACTGTGGGCGGTGGCCAACTAGCAGGTTGGGCCGGTGCTGCCTTTGTTCTTTAATTCCGGATGATCGATTTTAACGCCGTTCAGCAGGGCATTGGCTCTATTGTTGTAATCAGTGAGTTGCTGAATGCTTGCGCCCGGCCCGGGAGCAGCTCCGAGGCTAGAAAAGACATTGCCATCCGGAACACCTTGGAGGGCCGCAACTTGATGCGTTGTATTTCCAGCTTCCCGTTTTAATCGTTTTTCGTCTGTCTCGCCGCCATTAATAAGCATGTTGAAGAGGGAGCCAGTATTCTCAGTCTTCATTCCGTTGTATCGGCTCATGATTAAGCCTCCAAAGCATCATTAAGGGTAGGGATATTAAATGAATGCTTTGCTAATCTAATCATTGCCCAGTGAATTCAATGACTTGCCTTGATGGACTGACTGTGTCGGCAGAATCAAATCTCTCAGATGCTTTAATTGCATCAGCCAATAAACACGGCAGTAAGCCCTCAATTCTATCCCGGCCTAAGTCGCATAAGATATATTATGTTAAATCAATATCGGATCAAATAGGCCTTAATTCTCAAGGTCATTACGTATAATAAGAACGGATGAGTCGTTCCAAGCGATCCACACCTATGCGTAAAGCCTGGCGCGCCATCCGTTCGGTCTATTACTGGCCGAGCGAGATCGTCCGGCATCTCTACAACCTGGCGCGCCATGGCCCGGATTCCTGGTACCGTGTTACGGCGCCATGGATCATCAACCGCGGTTATCCCGACGCCGCTGTCGGCAACCGGCGCGCGCGTCCGGCAGGCTGGTATCACTTTCGCCACCAATTTACTTTCACGGGCGAGCACGTGATATTTAACATCGATTATGCGCGCCGCGCGGCGGACGTAAAAGGTCTGGCGTTAATCTTTTTCATGGGCATGGGCGATTATTTTTTCTCGACGCCATTGATCCGTGCGCTCAAGCAACGATACCCGGATTTGCCGATCATCGCGTTTGCGTCACGGAACGCCGGACAGGTTAATTCGCCGCTGCTGGAACAATTGCTGAAAGCCGATCCGAACATTAACGAAGTCCGGGCCTTCGATGGCAGGCAAACGCGCCGTTATAAGAACTATGATTACCGCGACGCGCTGCGTCAGGTTCCGTCGGGCTATCTGGCGTTGCCGGTTCTGTACGACCATTTGCCGGATACGCAACACCGTGTCACGTCCTTATTTGAAACTTTTGGGCTGAAGCCGCCGAATGAGCCGCCGCCGCCTCTGCTCCACCTGCCCCCCTCCCCTCCTCCGCATGTGGCCGAGCTTTTAGAAAAAATTAAGCGGCTGGCTGGGCAACAGGGGGCGCGCGGCATTGTATTCATGCAGTTGGACGCACGATCATCTCATTATAACTATCCCTATGCCGATAATCTGACGCAGGGATTGGTCGAGCGGGGTTATTTCGTCGTGTCCGCCTCAAGCCTTTCATCGCCGCCGGCGGCCTGCCATATGCTCGACTTCAAGCAATTCGCTATTATGGATTCTATCTATCTGCTTAAACTGCTGCGCAATGCGTTTAGCGAGATGTATATCGTAAGCGTGGCGTCGGTATTCTGGTCCGTTTCCGCCGGTTTCGGCATTCCTAATCTCGGCATGCAGCATTTCCCCGACGATGCGATGCATAATTACTGGTACCCAAACATCACCGTAATAACGCATCGCCCATATCCGAAATTGCCGGCTAAAAAGCAAATTCCGGCAAAGCCGGGCGATTATGAGCTTGACGGGCGGGGCCTCGCGGTCTTTCTGCCGGACTATGTGCTAAAGAATTTCGATATCATGATCAGCGAAAGCCTCCATGGATCTCAGCAAGAAATTATGGCTCAATCTCTTCGCGCGTAAGCGCTTTGGCCGTTTTAATGCCAGTCTGTTGCGGCGCGCCCAGGCCGGGCTCGGCGTCAACGATTACGGTCCGCGCCAGAATGCCGGTGAACGCCGTCTATTAGAGGATATGGTGCGGGACCTTCCGCAGAACGCGGTCGTATGCGACGTGGGTGCGCATAACGGCTCCTATGCCACGTTTCTGGCCAGCCGCCGGCCGGACCTCGTTATCCATGCCTTCGAGCCCAACCCTACGGTATTTAGCGAGTTAAAAGCCAAGGCGGCCAATCGTTTTACGGCCCACAATTTCGCTTTAGGCGAACGTGAAGGCGAGGCCATGCTGCACGATCCGAAATCGGAAGGTGGATCGGAATGTGCATCGCTTGTCGCCGAGGCCGTCGATACGCTTTACGGCGAACATAAAAAACAGGTCGTGCCGGTCAGGATTGAAACGCTCGACAGTGTGGCATTGGCTCATGGGCTTAAACGCATCGATTATCTCAAAATCGACGCCGAAGGCTACGACCTTATGGTTTTACGCGGCGCGCAATCGCTTATTCGCGAGAACCGGCTGGGCATCGTGCAATTCGAATTCAATAAAATGAATGTGTTCAGCCGAACCTTCATGCACGATTTTCATCAAATTCTACCTAACCACAACCTGCATCGTATCGTGCAGGATGGGCTTATACCGCTCGGCAAATATAATCCGCTGAGTTGGGAAATCTTCGGCTATCAGAATATTGTTGGCCTCCCGCGCAAGGAATCCGTATGACCGTTATCGACGACAAAAATGCCGTCCGGGCCACGGTAACTATACGAAATCCGTTCACGGTCGAAGATTTGCCTTTTCTTGGCCAGCTGTATGTTTTTGCCTACCGCAAGCGCCGCCGTGGGCTGTCCAAGCGAATGGCAAAGCCGGTACGGAAACTTTTCAACGTGCTGGTGACGCTTGGCGCCAAGGGCCTGGGGCGCGTATGCGTGCAGACGGCCGATGGCCCGCGCAGCGTCACATTCGATGCCCGCAATACCCAATACAGCGCGCTGTATATGCCGGACTACCGCCCGGTCTATGAAACCGAAACCAGTGTGCTGCTGGACCGGCTGATCGGTGATAACGATGTGTTTTTCGATATCGGCGCCAACTGGGGCTGGTATTCCGTCTATATCGCAACGCGCCCTTCCTTCCGTGGCGTTATTCATGCCTTCGAGCCGTTGCCGTCCACATCTGCCGATCTGCGCAGTTTTGTGAAGCAGGCGGGTCTGGATAACCGGATTGCCTGCCATGACATCGCGGTGTCCGTTACGGACGGAAAAGCACATATCAGCTTGCCCGATGGCATCCATAGCGGCCTCGCCAGTCTTAACCAGTCGCATGGGACGGAAGTCAGGGTCGCGCGTCTCGACAGCCTCGATTTGCCTGCGCCGAATGTTATCAAGATCGACGTCGAAGGCTCCGAGATGGACGTTTTGCTGGGCGCCGAGCAGGTCATTAAAAAAGCACGACCCTATCTTGTCATGGAAAGCTGGGCCAATAGCAGCGATCCGGAAACAACTCTCGCTCCCCTGCATAAGCTGGTGCAATACGGTTACGATTTGTTTTATCCCGGCTGGACAAAGGAGAATCCCGACCAAATTCATTATGAACCAGGCAGATTTTATCCCGACAGTTCCTGTAAATTGACGTTAATGCCCTTTCTGCCGGCGCACCGGTTCCAGCTTGGGCAGATGATGAACATTATCGCCGTCTCCCACGGGCGGCTGGAGGAATTTAGAAAGCGGTTCGAACATAATTAGGAAGCAATTTCTTTTACGGCTTCCCACGCATCGTCTACCGAAACGCTGCTTACGCACGGGAATGTCATGCCATCCGGCGGCATTTGCGTGCAGTTCCAGTTACAGTGAAAGCACGGCATCAGGTGATGCAAAAACTTGACTTTCGGCGGCGTGAGGTGCTCGGGATAGGGCATGAAAGATCCGAAATGCCCGCCGCCGACAATTAGCACGCTTGGCCGCTGCATCATAATCGCCAGATGGCCGATGCCCGTATCGTTCGATATAACCAGAGCGGCAAACTTCACCAGGCGTGCCGCGGCGATGAAATCGAGACTGCCGATTGCGTCGATAATTCTTGGATTGCCGGCGGCAAAATCCTGGACCTGATGCTTGAGGCCGCTTTCTGCCGGGCCGCCCAGAATGACAATTGTAAAGCCTTGCGTCAGAAGCCGGCGCGCTATTTCAAAAAAACTTTCCAGAGGCCAGCGCCGCGGCTCATGGCTCGCGCCAATATTGAGAAGGACGTAACGTTCGGCTAGTTTAACAATTTGCGGCGCGTCGCCGGCCACATCAAGCTTCGGCAATTTGTCCAGCTTTATCGCTCTGCCCGCGATATCGGACAGGAAAGCCAGTTGATGATCGATTTCGTGCATGAGCGGTAGAGGCGTGCCATCCCCTGCCCGCGGCATTTCCGCCTCTTGGGAATTGACGACCCGCGTCATGCGCTTCAGGTAATGGGCGAACATGCCGTCGAATTTTTCATTCGGCCGCGGCGCGACAACGATGCGTTTGGGAGCGCCGCTTGCCAGCATCAGGCTTTCGATCACATGTGGATATCGAAAACGCATACCGCAGATCGCCGTATAAAAACCGCGCCGGCGCAGCCGCCGCATGACATGCAGTCGGTAGAAAAAGCTGCGAGCAAAACGGCGCTCGTTAATAAGGATCACATCGACATCGCTGAAGAAGGTTTTTGCGGCATCCGCCCAGGCGGTGGAACCAAGCACAGTGACTTCGCCGGGAGGCACATTCAGCGCCTCGGCATACTTTTCCACTACCATGCGAAACAGCAGCGCGTCGCCAATGCCGAACATGCGCAATGCCACCACGTCGCACAGCTTCTTCGGGCGCGGCATAAGCCGGGCCAGTTTGTCGGTTAGCCGCAGCATCGGCCAGCGTCGCGGGAATTTACGGCGCATGCCCGTTACCGCGCCGGGCCGGTGACAAGAACGTCTTTATCGCGTTCCAGCCATTCGGCGGATTTCAGCAGCCTGTCGATGCACGCTTGCCGGGACGGCGCGATGGCAAGGTTTTTCCAGCGCCATAGCGCAAATATTTCGGCCAGGGCCAATCGGCTGCGCCCCCTGCGGCGGAAATATTTTGCGGCGCGCGCGGCATAGCGACGGCTGGCATAACGCAGGTCGTCGATCTGCATGACATTCCCGTCATGCGCCACATCCCGGCTCATTTCGGCGAACATGGCGGCCAGCGAGGCCGAAAGGTTGTTGCCCGTTCGCTGCGAAGGACCAACCGATACAATATCCCTAACATAGCCCATTGGCACGCCGCTGTTGGCGACCCGGAGGGTAATAAGAAAATCCTGCGTGCGCTTGATCCACTCCGGCACCGGCGCGGCGCTTTTCAGAACCTCGGTCACGAACAGCGAAGGCGATGCTCCGGCAATCGTATGGCGCAAAATACGGCGGACCGGCCGTTCGATCAGCAGGCAGCGGTCGAACGGCTGCTTCTCCAGATCCTGGTTGTAATTGCCGACTTCCGTCGTCATGCCGTGAATAAAGCCAAGTTTATTTTCCTTGAGATGCCGCAGCATATGCATGGTCGAGCCGCGCACAAGCACATCATCCGCATCGATAAGCCGCGTATATGGCTGCGCCGACTGACCGATAAGAAAATTGGTGGCATAACCGACGCCCCGGTTTTTGTCGGCCCGGATTAGGCGTGCAACCGCCGCGTTCGGGCCTATGTGTTCGGTGACGATGGCAGTGGAACGGTCGGTCGAAACGTCGTCATAGATAATCAATTCGCCGCCCGTTTGCGCGCGCTCGGTCAAAGCCGCGTCAACGACATCGCGGATAAATTCTTCCTTGTTAAAAAGAGTAATGAGGTAAGAGACGCTCATGGCCCGTTCCTGAGGTCTTTTACTATGGCCAGCGGCACATTCAAACGCGAAATACGAACGATTTCTTTGCCCATCCGCATGTTCTGGCACATCCACCGGGTCGTCGAAAGAAAAAATTCGGCGGGTTCGTCGGCTTCGACAGGCTGAAAATTTGGCGGCAGATAGATCATGGCCGCGTCCCAGGGACCGCAGATGGCAATGCGAAATATCTGTCCAGCAGGCACGCCCCCTTCTCTGTCCACATAATCCTCGATATCTCGCGCGGCTTCCTTGAAGGAGCTGCCCCAGTAATCCATCTCGTACTTGCCATAAGCGCCCGGCACGCCACCTGCGAAGGCGTTGGCATAAATATATTCATAAGGATGCAATGCAATCATCAGGCCGAGCGAAGGCAGCATGGCTATGATAAAAGCCGCCAGCGCGCCTGCCTGAACCCATTTGCGGAATGTATGTGTGCGGAACTGCGCTGTGGCCCATGTCGTGGCCTTATGCCCGGCCACTCCTGCAATCGCGCACATCAACGGTACTGCAAACAAGAAGTGTCGCACAGCATCATAAAGCGCCGGATGACCGGCCATGGCATATATAATCGGCATTAGGCACATAAGTACCGAGAGCAGGAAAATCTGCCGTCTCGGATTCGGCAGGTCGCGCATGAGATGCCAAAACATTAACCCCGCGACGGCCAGTAGAAAGAGCAACGCTTCCGGTAACTGCACGGCGAAATAAAGCGGAACATAATAACGCGGCAATGCCGTTGACATATAAATCGTGCCGTCCAGCAGAATTTCGACATCCTGCGGAAAATGCCGGAATTCGTTAAACGCATGAAGCGGATTAAGAACCGGGCTTTGCTGCGCCCAGGGCCAGCAGGCAAGCATAACCGCATAGGCAATGACGCCGACCGGCAGCAAGACACGCCACCCGCAGCGCCAGACGGTGGCGATGCGCTTGTCCAGGAAATAAGGCCGTTTGAATGGCAACAACGCGATCCATCCGATCATCGCGCCCCAGAAGCCAAGCGCCATGATCCCGCCGATGCGTATGCCGAGCATCAATCCGAATAAAACCCCTGTTTTTACGACTAGCTTGAATTTCGGGTTCGGCAGAACGGCCAGGCAGCGCCCCATATAATAAATCGTCCACACGACCCCTACGGCAAAGGGAATATCCTTGGGGTTGTTGAACATGTGTCCGTAATACATGGGCGTCAGCAGCAACAGCACCAGCGCCATCAGCCCCGCTGCGCCCCCGTCGATTAAACGCGCGAGACGCCATGTTCCCCATAACCCCAGTAAACCGAACAATGCATTGAGCAAGTGTCGTGTGTCGTAAACATGAAACGGCGTATACCGGTCGAATATAGACGCCAGCCCGTCGAACATCCCGCCATACAGATATAGATTATAGATTTCGGCATAACGGTCGTCCTTGAAAAACGACAGGTAGTAATCGACGATCGCCAGACCATACTGGCTCTGCAGTTCTTCATCCCAGGTGATGCCGTAATGACGAAAAGTCAGTAAAATAATCACCGCCACCAGGCCCAGAACGACCAGCATGGCGTTATGATAATGCTTCTCCTTCATCGTCAGCATTCGATGACCAGCCCGTCATGTCCGGGCCATACGCCCGGCGGCAGTTTTGCGGAAAGCGTGGCGTAATCCAGCGTTTCGTTCATATGCGTGAAATACGCCCGCTTTGGCTTCACGCGGGCAATCCATTCCAGTGTCTGGGCCAGATGTGAATGCGTGGCATGCGGTTCCTCGCGCACGCAATCGACAATCCAGACATCGATGCCTTCCAGAATTTTGAATGCCGTTTCGTCCAGCCGCTTGACATCGGTCGAATAGGCAAAAGCGCCGAAGCGAAAGCCGAGGGTGGTTCCATAGCCATGATCCTGCGTGAAAGGAACGATGGAAATGCCGCCGACCTTAAACGGCCCGGTAATGAGATGACGGGTCACCGACGGCCTGTGAAATATATCAGGCTTTGTGCCTTCGAATATATAAGCGAAGCGCGTTTCCAGTTCTTTCAAGGTGTCCGCATCGGCATAAATATCGACCGGCTTCTTGATCAGCCAGTTGATGCTGCGTAACTCGTCGATCCCGTGGCAATGGTCGGCATGGGCATGCGTAAACAGAACGGCGTCCAGCTTTTTAACGTCCGCGGCCAGTAATTGCGCCCGCATGTCGGGCGAAGCGTCCACCAGAAGGACCGTATCCCCCTGCTCCACCAAGACCGAAACGCGACTGCGCCGGTTGCGAGGATCTCGGGGATCGCAGGCGCCCCAGTAATTGCCGATATTCGGCACGCCGCTGGACGATCCGCAGCCGAGCAAAGTCACTTTCACGGCCGTGACACCTTATCGAACAACCGAAAGAAATTTTCGGTGGTGCGTCGCGCGATTTCTTCTTCCGTCACGCCCTTCACCTGCGCCAGGACTCTGGCAGTATGGACGACATGGGCCGGCTCGCATGGCTTGCCGCGAAATGGTTCCGGGGCGAGATAGGGGGAATCCGTTTCCACCAGCAGACGGTCCAGAGGAACGTCGCGGACGATAGCGCGCAATTCCTCCGATTTTTTGAATGTCAGAATTCCCGACAGCGATATATAAAACCCGATATCCAGGGCTTCCTCGGCAAGAATGCGTTTCGAGCTGAAGCAATGCATGACCCCGCGCGGTTTCCCGCCGCCGGTTGCTTCCTCGCGCAAAATACGGATGGTATCCTCTTCGGCTTCGCGGCTATGCACGACGATCGGAAGATCGAGCTTCATTGCCGCACGAATATGGCGGAGGAAACTTTCCTGCTGAATCTCGCGCGGGGCATGATTGTAGTAATAATCAAGGCCTGTCTCGCCGATGCCGACCACCTTTTCGCCGCGTCCGCCGGCTGCAATATCGTCCTCGGAGAGGTTTTCGCCATCCTCATGCACATGATGAGGATGCACGCCGAAGGTACAATAGACCTCGGGTATGGCCTGCGCCGTCGCTTGAACCGCGCCGAATTCCCGGCGCGTCGTCCCGATATTGACTATCCGCACGACCCCTGCCGACCGCGCACGCGCCAGCACCCCCTCGCGATCCTTGAGGGCCGGGTAATCAAGATGGCAATGGCTGTCGACAAGCATTTGCTACACAAGGATTTTCTTCCCTTGCTCCGTCATTAAAGAGGATGATAGGATTTTTACCGCTTTGCTACAAGAATTTGAAAAATATTGATTTTGGCGGATATGACACCAAAATTATTGCCCTTGGGAAGTCTCACTGTTGGAGATGCCGGACAGAAGGTAATCTGCACTACAGACAAGAGTATTTTACGGCAGTATAAACATGCCGGGACAACCGTATGCCGTGAAAATCTTGATCCGGCAATTGTGAATTACCTTTACAATTCTCTCTTCATCCCTTTGGCCCGTTCCCGGCTTGAGGCGATTGATGGGCTATATCTTTATATTAATTCAGATAATCCAGAATTGCTTCGTCCAGCACCGAACCAAACGAAACGGCTTGACGTGCTGGGCGTGGATGCAGCGACAAACTGCCTGAAGTTTACGAATATATTACCTGAGCCGGCAGCTAGGCCTTTGATAGAGGACTTTAAAAAACTAATCGAATCCGCTGGAGAAATTTTTCCAAAAGATTCTGAATTAAAATTTGGAATATGGACTTTAACTAAGGCTCACGATTTTAACCTGCATACTGACATGCAAATTACGTTGGGAAAAACTTACGGGCCGCATGGCACAGAATTTGGGAAACATGGTGCCTTCCAGCCGCATCCCGACATCGACCATGACTTTATATGGAACAATACCAGCGAAATGTGGCAACTGATGCCAGGCGACACGGCTATTTTTGATGCTCAACTTCCTCATCGTGGCGGAACCACTACGCCCGCAGGACAGCCACGATTCTGGGGTGGTGTATTTGGTCCTGAACCCTGATTTTACTGTGTTTCAGGCTCTACATATCTCGGAAACACACCGGCAGGTGCCGGCAAGTCGGTACTGGGTTTAAGCGCCACCGGCAAAGCCGCAAAATCCCGCGCCTTCGCGGAAACTGCAAGTTGATCCAGCAATTTGCCCATCGACCCCGGCATAAACGGTTGCAGCAGAATGCCCAGATGGCGGAGCAGTTCCGCCACGACATACAGCACCGTTCCCATTCGTGCCGCATCGGTTTTTTTGAGCGCCCAGGGAGCCTGCTCGTCGACATAACGGTTGGCGTCGCCAATAAGTTGCCAGGCGTGATCGAGCGCCTTGTTGAAGGCCAGCGCGTCCATTTGCGTACGGAAATGCGCCAGCAGGCCGTGCGCCTGGCCAAGCATGGCCTTGTCGGCGTCCGTAAATACCCCATGCTCGGGCACCTTTGCGCCGCAGTTTTTGTTGATCATCGACAACGAGCGTTGTGCGAGATTGCCGAGATCATTGGCCAACTCGCCATTAATGCGGCGGATCATCGCCGCGCGCGAAAAGTCGCCGTCATTGCCGAAAGGAACTTCGCGCAGCAGGAAATAGCGCGTCTGGTCGAGGCCGTAGGTTTTGATCAGTTCATAGGGGTCGATCACATTGCCCAGCGATTTGGAAATCTTCTGCCCTTCATTGGTCCACCAGCCATGGGCGAACACCGCCTTGGGCGGTTGCAGGCCCGCGGCCATAAGGAATGCGGGCCAGTAAACGGCATGAAAACGCAAAATGTCCTTGCCGATGACGTGCAACGCCTCCGGCCAGAATTTTTTGTACAAATCGGCCTGCGTGTCGGGATAACCGAGCGCGGTCATGTAATTGGTAAGCGCGTCGAGCCATACATACATAACATGCTTCGGTTCGTTCGGCACCGGAATGCCCCAGCTCATCGCCGTGCGTGATACCGACAGATCGCGCATGCCGGATTTGACGAAACTCACCACCTCGTTGCGGCGCGAGACCGGCAGGATGAAATTCGGATTTTCATCGTAAAATCTCAGCAGCCGGTCGCCCCATGCGGATAGCTTGAAGAAATAGCTCGGCTCCTCGACCCATTCGCATTCCGCGCCGGAGGGTGCGATTTTCTTGCCGCCCGGCCCGTCTTTCAGTTCATCCTCGCCGTAATAGGCTTCGTCGCGCATGGCGTACCAGCCGGCATATTTGCCAAGATAGATTTCGCCGCGTCTCAGCAGTTCATCCCATAAGGCCTGACAGGCCTTTTTATGCCGCGTTTCAGTGGTGCGTATAAAATCGTCGTTGGTAAGTTCGAGAGCTTTAGCCAGTTCGCGGAAATTCTGGGACACTTTGTCGGTGAAAGCCTGCGGTTCCATGCCCGCCGTCGCCGCCGATTTCGCCACTTTCTGCCCATGCTCGTCGGTGCCGGTCAGATAGCGCGTGTCGTATCCGTCAAGCCGCTTGAACCGCGCCAGCGCATCGCAGGCAATCGATGTATAGGCATGGCCGATATGCGGCGCATCGTTGACATAATAGATGGGCGTGGTGACGTAAAAAGTTTTCACAATCGTTATCCCTGGATGTAAAGCCGTCTCTATTTAAGCTACTGCCCGGCGAATGTCACTTATTGCGTTAATAAATGCGAGTTTGCGGTCTAAATTGGCGTTCTCGGCCATATTAAAAGTAGTGCGGGTTTTATCGAATAGCTGCAAGGCGCGATCGACAGACAGGGACGCTAATGGCTCCTCTCTTCCGCCTCCCTTGCGGGCATTAGCCTGCACGGATTGACGAAGAATATCTAACAGCAAGGTCGTCAGAACATCAAAACTTTCCGCATCCGCCTTGCGCCCGATTTTGTCGGCAAGCTTGTGAAGGCGCGCGATATCCAGCTCGGGCATGACCTGCAGCAGGGCGCGAAGTTCGCTATAAAGCGGCAGAGTTTCCGTCCGGATAATTTTGAGCGCAAACCCCGCGCTGCCGCCGGCAAGGCCAACAAGATTATCCAGCTCACCGTCGCTTGCCTCCGGTGCAAAGCGCGCAAGGACGGCCTTCATGCCCGGCTCGTCAAGCGGTTCCAGCGGCAGCAGCCGGCAACGGGATCGAATCGTCGGCAGCAAAGCGCCCGGCGATGTTGTTGTCATGACAATGAGCGCGCGAGCCGGCGGTTCCTCGAGAATTTTAAGAATGGCGTTCTGCCCATGGCGGTTCAGCGCATGCGCCTCATCGACGATCACCACGCGCCAGCCGTCGTGTGTCGCGGTCTTGTGCAGGAACGATGCGATCTTCAGCGCATCGTCGACCACGATCACATTGCGCAATTCGCCCTTGTCATTCGCCGCACGCCCGACAATAAGCAGATCCGGGTGCGCGCAGGCATTGATAAGCTTTGCCACCGGATGCTTTTGGTTGATGTTGCCGAGCGTATTTTCACCTTTCGACAATACATAATGCGCGATATGGCACGCCATCGTCGCCTTGCCGATCCCCTCGATACCCGACACCAGCCAGGCGTGATGCATCCGCCCGCCCGTAAAGGCCTCGCGCACCTGGCGCAGAGCGTCATCATGGCCGATAAGGATCGGGTTATGGGTCGGTTCGCTCATATCCTGAATTTTCGTCTGACGGCGGTCTCGATTTCAGTAGTTACGACATCTATATCTTCCCCCGCATCCACCACGGCGAACCGCTTTTTATATTTCCTTGCCAGTTTTAGATAAATTGTCCTCAGCTTTTTATGAAATCCGGCCGGCTTTAGCTGATAGCGGTCATTCCATCCGCCGCGCTTTTTCACGCGCGCCATGCTGGTGGCGACGGGCACGTCCAGGAGAATAGTGAGATCCGGATCGAAATTGCCGGCGATTTCCTTGTACAGCCGCTCGATTTGCCGGACCGTCGGCCCGCCTTCCATGCCCTGATAGGCCCGCGTGGAATCCATAAAACGATCTGAAATGACCCACACACCGCTTTTAAGCGCGGGCCACACCGTCCGCACCAGATGCTCGCGCCGCGCGGCGAATACCAGCATGAGTTCCGAGGTCTTGTCCCAATAACCTTCGCCTTCTTCCAGCCAGATGGTGCGGATTTTCTCCGCACCCGGCGCGCCGCCGACTTCGCGGGTAAGAATGGTCTTGATGCCGCGTTTGCCTAAAGCGTCGGCAAGGCGCCTGGCTTGCGTGGATTTGCCGGCCCCTTCCCCGCCTTCAAGCGTGATAAATTTTCCGCGCGGCATGGCTATGACTTGCCGTCGATAAGCTGGCGCAGTTTCGCCTTGATTTCCGCCATGAAACCGACCTTCGGTATATCGTTGGCGGCATGCAGCGCGATTTCCTTCGGCTCCATGCCGGGTGCGGTGACCGTGAGCTTCCCAAGCGGCTGACCCTGACGGATGGGGGCGGGTACGGGCTGATCGTAGGTTATTTCAAGCTTTAATCCGGAACGCGCCGCGCGCGGCAAGGTCAACTCAAGATTTTCTGCGATAACCAGGGCGACAGCGGGCGCTTCGCCCAGCCATACTTCAGCATCGGCAACCTTGCTGCCGGCTTTGACGACCGGGTACAGGCCGAATTCACGGTAGCCCCAGTCGAGCATTTTCGCCGATTCATCGGCGCGTTCCTGCATATTCGTCATGCCGTTCAGCACCAGCACCAGCCGCCTGCCGTTGCGCAGCGCCGAAGCGGCCAGACCGAAGCCGCCGCTTTCCGTGTGCCCGGTCTTGAGTCCGTCGACATCCATGTTGCGGTAAAGCAGCGGATTGCGGTTGCCCTGCTTGATATTGTTATAGGCAAATTCTTTTTCCGAAAAATAATGATAGTCCTCGGGAAAATCGCGGATGAGGGCATAGGAAACCAGCGCAAGGTCATGCGCCGTCGAGTAATGTTCAGGGTCCGGCAGGCCGGTCGAATTGACGAAATGGCTTCCGGTAAGGCCAAGCTTCTGTGCCTTTGCGTTTAACTGCTCGGCAAATCCCTGCTCCGACCCGCCGAGCGCTTCGGCCAATACCACCGAAGCGTCATTTCCCGATTGCACGATGACGCCGCGGATCAGATCTTCTACCTTCGCCTTTTGGTTGACATTGAGGAACATGCGCGAGCCTTCCTGCTTCCACGCATGCTCGCTGACGGGCAATTCTTCGTCCAGTTTCATCTTGCCGTTCCTGATCGCCTCGAACACCACATACATCGTCATGAGCTTGCTCATCGACGATGGCACCATGCGGGTATTGCCTTCCTTCGCATACAGAGTCGTACCGGTATTGGCGTCGATCAGATAGGCTTCCCGCGCTGCGGTTTCGATGGGAGCTATAGCGGTCTGGGCGGGAGCCGGCGAGGCGGCAAATAAAACGAGGAAAAGGAAAATGGCGGAAATGGATCGTTGGAGGAGCATCAGCGTCGCTTCTTTCCTTGCTTGCGTGGATAATAGGTAACCGACTTGCGTACCATCTTGCCGGCCGGATTCATGGCAAAATAATGGGCGCGGCGCGGGGCCGGAGCCTCGCCAATGACATAGACGCGCAGCACATGCATGGCCGCAATGATTCTCTCGACAATTTTCTTGTTCATTATATATCCTCAAAAAATACAGGCGTCTTTTAATCGACAATAATGCGCGCCTTTTCGACACCGGCCTGGGCCGTCTTTGCTAATATAACATCGGCCTTGGCAACGCTTGCAATCGGTCCTATGCGCACACGATAAAATGTGTCGCCGTGAACAACCGCGCTGCTGACTTGTACCTGGCCGATACTCGACAGATTTTGCTTGAGGCGGTTGGCATTTTCAAGAACCTTAAAGGCCCCTGCCTGCACATAAATATCGCTGGTCGCAGGCACCGGCACCTGAACGGCCTCGGCCACCGGGCGTGTTTCCACCAGTTCTTCATGGATCTGCGGCGTGGTTAATGTCGGTTTGGGCGCCGTCTGAACAGTATTCGAGACGGGCTCAAGCTCCTGGGCCATGACCGCCGAACGCGGTGCCGCGGCCACGCCCGGCTGGGCCTCGGTCGACGCGACCGTGACCGGGGCGGTACTCGGGCCGCCATAACGCCGCATGGCGTCGGCAATGGCCTTGCTTTCATCCGCCAGGACCTGAACGCGCACTTTGGCCGTCCCCTGCTTTTCGAAACCAAGCAGCTGTGCCGCGCGCTGCGACACGTCGATCAGGCGGCTGTGCTTGAAGGGACCGCGGTCGTTGATGCGCACCACGACCGAACGCCCGTTGTCGAGATTGGTCACGCGTGCAAGCGAAGGCATGGGCAGGGTCGTATGCGCGGCGGTCAACTCGTCCTTGTTGTAAATCTCGCCATTCGCGGTCTTACCGCCATGAAAATCGGCGCCGTACCACGAGGCGATGCCCGTCGCGTCATAGCTGTAATCTTCCTTGGGATAATACCAGGTGCCGCTGATCTCATAAGGCGTGCCGACCTTGTAATTCGCACCGCCCGCCACCGGCGGCTTGTGAACCGGGCCGCTCCCGCCGCATCCTTCCAGCAGAAGCGTTGCGGCTAGCAGGCAGGATATAATGTGCAAACGCGAAAAAGCTGAGAGCATGGACTACCGTTCAGTTTTGATTTTATCGGCCAGTATCCCGACGGACGACGCGAAGTAGGTCGACCGGTTCCAGCGCATGAGCGCGCGGAAATTATCATACACGAGAAAGCTCCGTCCATCGGGACCGTCGGGCTGCACCAGCGAGGCCTGGTATGGCAGGGCAGGCAACGGGTCGCCATTGGCGCTGCGCACCCCCATGCCCTGCCATTGCTCGAGCGTTAACTTGTTATCCAGACCGGCAGAACCGGCTGGTATCGGCCGGGTCAGCAGGACGCGGCGTCCCCAGGTAACATTGCGGTCCCAGCCCTCGGCGGCAAGGTAATTGGCGATAGAGGCAAACACATCGGCCTTATCCGTCCATATATTCCGGTGTCCGTCGCCGTTGTAATCGACGGCATGACGCAAAAAGGTCGAGGGCATGAACTGGCATTGCCCCATGGCGCCCGCCCACGATCCGCGCAACCCGTCGCTGCCGGAAATATGTTCCTGATCGAGAATGCGCAGCGCGTTCAGCAATTCCTTGCGGAAAAAATTGGCACGCCTCCCTTCATAGGCCAGCGTAGCCAGAGAGCCGATAATGTTAAACCCGCCGGTATTGCGTCCGTAATTGCTTTCGATGCCCCATAAGGCGACGATCACTTCCGGCGGCACGCCGTAACGGCTGAAAATATCGTTCAGAAGCGCGGCATTTTCCTGGACCAGTTCCCTGCCCTGCTTAATGCGGCTGTTATTGATGACATTGGCGGAATACGTGTCGAATGTAACCGTGTTTTCAGGCTGGGTGCGGTCGCGGTCGATAACGCGGTCGTCCATTTCGACTTCGGCCAGGGCGCTGCGAACGGTGTTTTCCGAAATACCGCTGGCTATCGCTTCAGTTGCCAGCACCTGCAGCCAGGTGTGGAACGGCATCGGGTCGTAGGGCAGCGTCTCTTTGGCCGGCATTTCGGGCGGCACGGTCTGATACGCTTTCGGCCGGTCATAGGGCGGATAATCGGCGCCCATGGCCGTGGCAGGGTGAAACCCCAGCGCGGCGGAAGTAAAGAGACAAATAAGAAGTAAGCTTTTCATGATGGACGGCTTTGTCGGGGCACGGCTTGCCAGGAGCAGAGAGGCGGATCGGTTATTTCGGCCAGGGCGATTCAATGTAGCCCATCAGCCAATAGGCCAACAGCCCATAATATTCGCGCACGGCCGCGTTCATTTCGCCGAGATGTCCGGCAAAGTCGAAATTGAGATCGGAATTAAGCGCGCCGGTAGTCGTATAGTTAGACGGCGCCGCATAGACGTTCCATCCCGCCTTGCGAAAACACCCCATCGCGCGAGGCATATGAAAGGCGGTCGTCACCAGCAGCCATTTTTCATCCGGCCGGGGATGCACGATGGCGGCGGCGTTGACGGCATTTTCATAGGTATTCCGCGATTTGCCTTCAAAGGTAATCCGGTCGACCGGCAGGCCGATGGATTCCATGGCTTCGCGCGCCACATCGGCATTCGTAAGCTTGCCGGGCACCGGCGCGACAATCGGCGATCCGCCGGCATAGACCAGTTTTGCGTTCGGATACTGGCGAGCAAGCGCAGCAAATTTCAGATAGCGCGAAGCCCCTTCCCGGGCCACCGGCTGACTGCGGATTTCAGTAAGCGTCGGGCTTTCATCGCTGCCGATAACCACAATTCCGTCCACCTTTTCGGGCGTTACGGCATGGAAACGATTTTCAAGCGGGCGCAACAGCCAGTCGCCCACCGGGAAAATGGCGATAAAAAACATAAGAAATGCAATGTCGAATGTCAGCCGCCGCCCCGCCACCTGCCAGCTTTCGCGCCGCGCCATAAGAAAAAAGGCGCTGAGCAGCAACAGCAGAACCAGCATGTTCCCCGGCGCCGTAAACAGCCACATAACTTTAGACAGGACAAAGGCCATGAGGCAGTTTTCTCATGTTATGGGGGGTGGGGCAAGGCTGAGTTGCCAATAATAAAGCATTTTATATGGCATATAATAATAGACTTTATAGCTAAATTTCCTAGTAGAAGGCTTAAAAGGTTAATATTACAGGTTGCAAACTAACTAGCATAGAAAATATTTAATAGGCTTGTATATGAAAAGGGAACAATCATAAGCTTATCATATTACCTATATTTTGTGCTGGTTAAAGAAAATAACTGTATGCGCGTACTTTATCTCGGCCTGTCGAACAACATCCAAGGCGTTGCGGAAGCTTTCGCAGCAAATGGAGATGCTATCCGTCTTTTAAAACCAGGAGAAAAATCATCTCGACTTGCTGCCGCAATACAAGCTTTAGAAAGGAATCCCGCTGATATCATCATTATTGGTGAAGCAATAGGCCCCACCACTGGCTTGCCCCAAACCACTTGGATAATTGAAGGAATAAGAAAAGCTGGAATAGGCATACCTGTTGCGGTTTTAAGCAATAATATCAATAAAAATTTTGGTCAGCAATTACAGGCGTGCAGCGCATGCTTGCTGCCTCTTGTTGCATCACCTCGAAATTCGAATATTTTTTTCCCTATTGCTAGCGTTCTCTTGTCCACTGCATCTGGACTGATTGGAACTTCACAGAACCACGTCCCGCAGGCAATTGAAACTCATAAACCACAAAACCTCATAAAAAAAATTGATATTGGCGGCCATAGCATCGAACTTTCGGGATTGCGTAATATGCTCGCGTGCCTGTTTATATCCGCACAAGACAAAATTCTAAGCCGCAAACAGATACATCAAGCTTTATACGGCCCGTCTACTGCGGTGAGCATGGATGCCGTGCGCATAGAAATCAACCGATTGAACCAAGCAATCAAAGGCGAGTTATTTAATAAGGTAACGCTGCCACCAAAGTTTAATATAATTGAGGTTGTTGGAAAACAGGGATGGCGACTTTCAATAAGCAATATTAAGTTTCTTGAGGCGCAACAATCGGCTGCCAAGGTTATAACATTTCCCCTACCATCTGTTCATAAAAGCGCCACAACTCCTTACACGCTTGGATTTGGTGGCCTCGCATTAAATTGTGCTGACGAGTCCGCCAGCCTTTACGGCAATCCCCTCAGCTTCACGCCCACGCATACAAAAATTATTAGGCGTTTAATGCAGAGCAGGGGAAATCTTGTTACTCGTGGCGAGTTATATGCGGCCTGCTATCCCCCTGGCAGTACGGCTAGCGAGGCAGTCATATCAAATTATGTGCGTCAAGCAAATGTGAGTCTGGTAACGCAGTTTGCAAGACTTGGATATAAAAGCCCGCATTCAATTATTGAAACAATTGGCAAACAAGGCTGGCGACTTTCAGGAAAGGCTTTTGGTGATTTTGCGCGGGTCTATTCCGAAAAAAACATCAAACCTCATCGCAATGATGTTGTGATACCAATAAATGGCATCAAAGCGGCAACGGCCTAACTCCTCCACCTCAACACCGTCTCCTTCACCGGGTTAATAAACGCCCGTCCTTCGCCTTGCGCGCGGAGGTACTCGTTTTTAATCTGGCTGTACCAGCGCGCCGGCGTGTCGGCGTCGCGGATAAGCAGTAAATTTTGCTCGAAACGCAAGCCTTCCTGCTGCTTCACCACGACATCCCGGTCCTGGTTCAGGAACATCCGCGCGAAGGGTTTTATAATGGGCGCGAGCATGCCTAGCCAAACGCTGTTGGTATAAATCAGGTGCGAGATTTCGGTTTCATTGTCGTTGACCGGCGTTACGCAGGTCATGCCGGTGACCGCGTTTTTGCCCGCGCGGATATGCTCGATACGCACGCCGGGAAGCTGAAACGAAATTTCCGTTTCGGGCGCGCCGCCCAGTAATTTATAGGCGAATGAATTTTTCGACGGCCTGTGCCTCAGCATCGTGAAGCCGAGATGCGACGGGCCGAAAGCCTTGGCCTTTTCATGGATGGAGCGCCGCGAGCGCCACCACCAGGCCGTATGCACGAACGGCCCATGCGCCGGATCCATCAGACCTACAACGGCATGATCGATGAAACAGGGAAACGACATAACCTCGCATATCGCCGGGGACTGATCCTCGGCGACATCCGGCATATGCGGAACCGGGGGGAGGACCGCCGGTTTCGTTTTCGGATCTTCCATGAATATCCAGATGCCGCCCTGCTTTTCCGCCAGTTCATAACGGCGGACCTTGATATTTTCGGCATCGATGGATTCATGCCCGGCCAGCGCGGGAATATGCGTGCACACGCCGTTGCTGCCGAAGCGCCAGCCGTGATAGCAGCACTCCACTTCCCGCCCGTCGAAATTGCCGTAAGACAAGGGAATAGCGCGGTGAGGGCAAATATTCCGCAGCGCGAAAGCCTTGCCGTCCTGGCCCCGGCAGAATACCACCGGTTCGCCCAAAAGCATTTTCGGCACCATGCCCCCTTTCGCCAGGGCATGAGACGGCATGGCGTAATACCAGAGGTTCCTCAGGAACGATGTCGACATTTCATCCAGTCTATCCGATGCGTTCCTTCACCCGGGACGGAAGCGCTATTAATCGTCCATCCCGATGGCGGATTTGTAAAGCTCCAATAACTCTTCCATTTCGCGGCGTTTTTCGACCTCGAGCTTACGAAG
>JBFWTA010000008.1:0-21713 GCA_050248075.1 Bdellovibrionales bacterium
GTCGGCGGCATCCCCCTGCCCGACCTTATCAAGATGGGCTGGACGACCCAGGAACGCATCGACCAGATCGTCAAACGCACCCGCGACGGCGGTGCCGAAATCGTGGCGCTGCTCAAGACCGGCTCGGCTTTCTACGCCCCGGCCGCGTCGGCGATCGCGATGGCCGAAAGCTACCTCAAGGATAAAAAACGCATCCTTCCCTGCGCCGCCTACCTCAAGGGCGAATACGGCGTGAAGGACCTTTATGTCGGCGTGCCCGTGGTGATAGGTGCGGGCGGCGTGGAAAAAATTATCGAAATGCAACTGAACGCCGAAGAAAAAGCCATGTTCGATGCATCCGTAAAGGCCGTCCAGGGTCTTATGGACGTGACGAAGCCGATTTTGGCGAAGGCGGCATAACCAAGGCTAATTACTTTTGTATTTTCCGCCGGCTTGCGTTGGCAAAACGGTTATATTTTTCGACTGTTTATTCGGGCTAGGATATCATGAATTCGATTGTTTCCGACATTAGACAAAACGACCCTGCACTGGAAAGACTTGTTGCCAGCGCCAATGCCTCGGATCCAGATGCGCTCTTTGCCGGCTCTTATGTACTGGCAGGAGGGTTCAATTTAACGCCGATCAATCCATTCGCCGAAGCCGAATGGGCAAAACGCGGCATGACATTAAATCATGGACCATCGAGCGTTAAATACGGCCTGATGGTTGAGCTTGGCCTTACAGATTTTGAACTCAGAAATTCTGCCCAATTTTTTGTGATTAAAGGAAAGCAATGGCTGTTAGACGCAAGCACGTCGGGAGACATGTATGCATTAAGCCTTCTCGCTCTGGCCGAACGCGAGGGGCTTGGCGTTCGCAAGAGCCAGGTAAACTATGCGAAGCATTTGAAAGAAGCCGCCGATTTAGGCGAACCCTTTTCAATGAAAACCCTGAGTGATCACTATACTCTAGGACGTGCTTCCTTTCCCAAAGATCATGGAGCTGCACTTTCCTATTCTCAAAGCGCAGCAGTTGAAGGGCTGGCCTCGGCACAATACCAGCTCGGAAACTATTATTATGAAGGAGTGCATATCGCGTCGGATAAAGATAAGGCCCTAGAATTTTTTACATTAGCCGCCCGTCAAGGACATGACAGGTCTCAGCTGGCTCTAGGTGAATGGTATAGTGACCGGCAGCCTTGTAGCGCAGCAAACCTCACGGAATCCGTAAGATGGTGGTCGCTGGCTGCACAAAATGGCTTGTGCCTGCCCGAATTTCGTTTGGCGCAAATGCACGAAACCGGAAGCGGAGGAATCGAAAAGAATATTGCCGAAGCCTATCGCATGTACCACGCTCTGCTAACGCGCGACGGCAAATCGTTACTAACCAGGCAACCAGAGCGTAACTTAAAACAAACTATTGCACTGAAGCTTCTGGAACTGGAGCGGATTGCGACTTCATCAGAAATCACGCGCGGTACAAAGATCCTTGCTTGGGGCGAAGATGAGATTGTTGTACCGATGCTGCCCGTACATACAACTATAGGACCTTCATCGAGGCTGAAGCTGCGCCGATAGGCACATTTTGCTTGTCCTTCGCCCTTATTTCTGCATGTAAACCCATTTGCAGCGCAGCAATAATCTGTTAATACAATGCGTTATACCTATGTGGTTATTTTAACCGGGGCGAGAGCATGAACATCCACGAATACCAGGCCAAAAGTCTTCTCAAGAAATACGGCGTGACCGTTCCGCGCGGCGGCGTGGCCTTTACGGTCAACGAGGCCGTGGATGTGGCCCGCGCGCTGGCGCTCGATCTCAAGGAGCCTGTCTGGGTCGTCAAATCCCAAATTCATGCCGGTGGCCGCGGCAAGGGCGGCGGCGTCAAGGTCGTGAAGACAATGGACAGCGTGGCCGCCGAAGCCAAGCGGATGCTGGGCATGAAACTCATCACTCACCAGACCGGTCCGGAAGGACAGGTCGTGCGCCGCCTGTATGTCGAGGAAGGCTGCGACATCAAGCGCGAATTGTATCTCGGCCTTCTCGTCGACCGCGCCACCAGCCGCGTCACCATCATGGCCTCCACCGAAGGCGGCATGGAGATCGAGGAAGTCGCCGCCAAAACGCCGGAAAAAATTTTGCGCGTCACCATCGACCCCGTCACCGGCATGCAGCCCTACCACGCCCGCGAAATTGCCTTTGGCCTCGGCCTCAAGGACAAGCAGGTCGGCAAATGCGTGAATTTCCTGATGGCGATGTATAACGCTTTTATCGACCTGGATTGCGCAATCATCGAAGTCAACCCGCTGGTCGTCACCGGCAAGGACGACGTCATTGCCCTCGATGCCAAGATCAATTTCGACGACAACGCCCTCTTCCGCCACAAGGATGTGGAGGAAATGCGCGACGAAACCGAGGAAGACCCCGCCGAAGTCGAAGCGGGCCGCAACAGCCTCAATTACGTCAAGCTCGACGGCAGCATCGGTTGCATGGTCAACGGCGCGGGCCTGGCCATGGCGACGATGGACATCATCAAGCTTTACGGCGGCCAGCCGGCCAACTTCCTCGATGTGGGCGGCGGCGCCACCAAGGAACGAGTCACCACGGCCTTCAAGATCATCCTGTCGGATTCCAATGTTAAGGGAATTCTCGTGAATATCTTCGGCGGCATCATGCGCTGCGACATCATCGCCGACGGCATCATTGCCGCGGCGAAGGAAGTCAAGCTCCATGTTCCGCTGGTCGTTCGCCTCGAAGGGACCAATGTCGATCTCGGCAAGAAAATGCTGGCCGAAAGCGGATTGCCTATCCTTTCGGCGGATAACCTGGCCGATGCGGCGGAAAAAATTGTCTCGGCGGTGAAGAAGAAAGCCGCCTGATGAAAGGCCAAGGCGTAAAATTTTTCGGCGAATTTACATTGGCCGTACTGCTGTGCCTGCCGGCTTATGCCGTGGAAACGCCGTCCGTGAAGGCTGCGCCAGAACCGGCAAAACCGCCCAGCTATACCGAGCCGCAACGTGAATATCTTAAACAGCTTGATAAACTGCTCGCCGAGCGCAATTACTTGGAACTTGGCAACAAGGTAATGCGTCCTGCCGACGTCTCGTATGTTGGGCCGGTCATGGATTGGGCAAAGCTCAAAACATTCACAGGTAAAAGCGAAATCGTTCCCCTGCTCTATGCCCAGCTTCTGTGGGGCCTTGCCGGCACCAACCCCCAATTTGCCGATCTCAAGGAAACCGCGGCGCTCATGACGGTTTATGCGCTGCTGGTGAACTATGCCGATGGCAGCCGATGCGCCGACCCTTCCGCCCCGTCGCACCATATCAACACTATTTTCACAAATTACCGCGGCCAGCTTCAGTACATTAGCCAGTTGCCGGATCACAAGCGCGACCGGCTAGCGCGCACCGCAATGGCCATGGAACAAAAACTGGCGCCGATGCGCGGCGACGACGATTATATGTGCCGTTTCGGTCTCGCGGAAATCAACCACGGCCTTGAAAAATACGGCGAAGGCAAAGATGTGCCGGACTCTCAGGGACACATCGGCCGGACAAAAGAAATTCCGACCGATCCCGATTTTCGTCCCCAGTTTCTTCCCCGTGAAAAATGGGAAGTCAAGCAAGCCGAAGCACGCACGCATTTCCCGGAATTGCTGGCGGCTCTGGCGCATCCTGCCAGGCTTCCCGAAGCTCCAACACAAGACCCAAAAACCCCTTAAATTTACAGGAACACAATCATGGCCGTCCTTATCGACAAGAACACCAAAGTCATCTGCCAGGGCTTCACCGGCTCGCAGGGCACCTTCCATTCCGAACAGGCCATTGCCTATGGCACCAAAATGGTCGGCGGTGTGACGCCCGGCAAAGGCGGAACCGAGCATCTCGAACTGCCCGTCTTCGATACGGTCGACGCGGCCGTGAAAAAGACCGGCGCCAATGCTTCGGTTATTTATGTTCCGCCCCCCTTCGCGGCCGACGCCATTCTGGAAGCGGTCGCGGCGGAAATTCCGCTGATTGTCTGCATTACCGAAGGTATTCCCGTGCTGGATATGGTGAAGGTCAAGCGCGCAATGCAGGGCACGAAATCGCGCCTCGTGGGTCCCAACTGCCCCGGCGTCATCACCCCCAGTGAATGCAAGATCGGCATCATGCCCGGCCATATCCATAAGCGCGGCAAGATCGCCATTGTTTCCCGCTCCGGCACGCTGACTTATGAAGCCGTGGCACAGACCACGGCGGCGGGCCTCGGCCAGACGACCTGTATCGGAATTGGCGGCGATCCGGTCAACGGCACCAATTTCGTGGACTGCCTGGAGATGTTCCTGTCTGACGACGAAACCCAGGGTATCATCATGATCGGCGAAATCGGCGGGTCCGCCGAGGAAGAAGCCGCCGAGTTTTACAAGAGCAGCAAAAAGAAAAAGCCCATGGTCGGCTTCATCGCTGGCGTTACGGCCCCACCGGGCCGCCGCATGGGCCATGCGGGCGCGATCATCTCGGGCGGCAAGGGAACGGCGAAGGACAAAATCGAAGCCATGCGCTCCGCCGGCATCATGGTCGCCGACAGTCCCGCCGCGCTGGGCACCACAATGCAAAAGGCGATGGCGGCCTAGCTTTGCCGGCGGCCCGCCTGCAAGACCGCCGCTTTTTCAAATCGGATTAGCGCAAGATCCGCAGCCTTAGTGC
Organism: Bdellovibrionales bacterium; assembly: GCA_050248075.1. Lineage (GTDB taxonomy): Bacteria > Pseudomonadota > Alphaproteobacteria > UBA9219 > UBA9219 > JBFWTA01. The sequence goes on from JBFWTA010000008.1 coordinate 4,670, forward strand.
CTGCCCGGCGTTGCAAATCCGGTCGGCGGGGTAAAGATGCCTGGGCGCCGCGTAGCCGGGCCGTAGGCAGGCACAGGGATACTTGCCGGCTGCGGCACCGCAATGGCCGGGGCCGCCGTTTGCGCGGTATTGGCTGTCGGCACGGTTGGCGCGGCGTTTTGCGCCTGCTGGACGTTTACCGCGGCGCTACCGGCGGACGGCAGCTGGGTTTGGGATTGCCTTTGTGGATCATCGGAGCAGCAGGCGGAAAGAAGCAATAGAACGGCAACGGCCGTAGATTTCTGAATGAAACGTTGGCTGAGCTGCATGGAGACTGCCCCCAAAGATGTGGAATCACTGCGTCGCATGGATGCTAGGGCAATCCGCGGCGAAATGTCCAGATATTTGGGGGTACAGCCTACCGCCGTATTTAGCCCGGCTGATTGACGCGCTTGCGCATCAGCTTGATGAGGCCATCCAGCTTGCCGCCGTCGCGGTGAATGATAGAGCTGTATTCTTCGCGCTGGGTAATGCTCTGGCTGACGCCCTCCACCACCACGTCGACGATGGCCAGCTTGTCGGCATCCAGCTTGCGGACGCGCCAGTCGACCTTGGCCGGGCGCGAGCCGTCGGGATGGGTGATTTCGCTGCTGACGATCATGTCCTTTTCGCTCTCCGGACGTACGCTTTTCACGCGGAAGCTTTCGCCGGAATAGAGATCGAGCTTATCGCCGTAAGTCTCGACGACCATCTGCTCGAACAGCTTGAGATATTCCTGCCGTTGTTCCTCGGGCGCGTTATTCCATGCACGACCGGCCACGAAGTGGGCGATAGCCTGCATGTCGAAGGAGCTGCGCAACAAATCCTGATATTTGCGTTTTTTCTGGTCTTCCGAAATATTCGGGTTCGCAACCTGCGCGATGGCCTGGTTGCCGAGATCCTGGACGAATTTGCCGGCCGGAAGCTTCTGCGCTTCGTCGGGCGTGTTGGCCGATTGCACGGCGCCGGGCGGATTGTCGGCAGGCGACGGTTCGGCGAAAGCGAGAGCCGGACCGGTGATGAGGGCCGTCGCGGCGAGAATAAGAAGGGCTTGCATGATTACCTCGTGCCGTAAGGGCCGCGCACTGGCGCGGCGGTTAAAACGATTCTGTTCCTTCACTAAAAGCGTTACCCGTAAATGAGTCTGAACTAAGGCGCTCAGCACGTCATCGTAAAGCCCCGGTTGACACCAAAAAAGGCTTGAACAGTATGGGCTATCTGGGCGAAAGATCGGTACAACCTTTCCTTGCGATTCTGCTCCTGCCGAGAAATGCCCGATTTTTCATTCATGCGCAAGCATCTATCTGCCTGCCTGGCCGCGGCCGTCATTTTGGCGGCGTTTTTCTATACATCGGCGCAATATATCAATCATGACGTCGGCTGGTTTATGTATGCGGCCCGCGGCATACTGAATGGCGGGTCGCTCTATCAAGACTATATCGACGTGAACGGGCCGCTGGCCTATCTGACGCTCGTTCCGGCGGCCTGGCTGTCGAATTTCATATCAAACGAAGCGGCGCTTACGCTTAACGTCCTCGTTTACATAATCCTGTCTTACGCGCTATGCGCGGCGGTCATCGCGCATATGAAATTGCAGGAAAAACAGAAACTTATTTTCCTGTGCGGTATTCTGATCATCCTTTGTTTCATGCCGCATTTTTCTTTCGCGCAGCGTGAGCATCTGCTGGTAGTTTTCATGATGCCCTATGTGCTGGCGGTAAGTCTGCGCGGGCTGAAGAAGCCTCTGCCGACCCGGCTCGCCATCGCCTGCGGAATCGCGGCTGCCATCGCCGCAAGCATCAAGCTGCCCTATCTCGTCGTCCCCTTTGTGATCGAGGCTGCGGCCTTCGTACGGCAAAAGAGCAAACTCATCCTCGCGCCCGAACTCGTCGCGCTGATCGCCGCGGTTATTCTCATTAACCTGATTTGTTTTGCTGCTTACCCGATTTACTGGACCGATATCCTTCCTTCAGCCGTCGCGCTTTACGGGCCTTACAACAACATCAATTTTATTTTCGATGCGTTGCTGCTGCAACTGCCTCTATTCGCCTTCGCGCTGGCGATCGGCGAGTACCGCGGGCGCAGCGCGCCGGCAGCAGCACGGTGGATGATGCTGGCGGCGATTGCCGGTTCTTTTGTCCTGTTCGTCGGCCAGCGCAAAGGATGGCCGCACCATTCGCTGCCTGTCCTCATGTTCATCGCGGCGCTGTGTGTATTGCATGTCATCGACCTGCCGAAAGACCGGTTGACCGCCAGGCTGCGCGCCGCCATTTCAGGCCTTGCCTTGATCGGCGCTTTTTATCTTACTTTCACCGGCGGCAACGTCGACACGAAAATGATCACCGACGTCGAAAAGCGCGTGAAGGATTCCGACGGCTCATTCTGGATTCTCAGTACAGGCAATCACCCGGCTTTTCCTATCGCGCTCGATAAAAAATACACATGGACCTCGCGCTTTCCGCAACTGATCCTGCTTCCCGGATTGGCACAAGCGGATCTGAAAGGCATTACATCGCCTCACGAAGCGCCATTCCGAAAGGCTTTGCTGGAAGATTTTCAGCGCGGCAAACCCGCGCATGTTTTCCTCTTCATGCTTCCCGACGCAGGAATGCCGCCTGGCTACGACATGCTCGCCTGGCTGCGTCGCGACCCTGGCTTCGATGCCGAGTGGAAGCATTACCACCAAACGGAAATCGCCGAGCCTTTTGTAGTCTTTCGGCGTAAATACTGATGAATGTCTCACGTGAAACGATAGTTAACCCGAAAAAAACTAAATTCTGGCAACACTAAAATATGGGTTACAACCGATGATATTGTATTCCGCTCATCGGGTTCAGCCCGATAACGCCTCGCCTATATCCCCGCCGCTCCCTGCGCCTTCAATATGCCGCCGGTGCCAGAGCGCATAAAACAGCAGCGACCATGCCGCAAAGCCGTGACGCTTATCCGCCGCCGCGCGAAACAGGGTTTCTATACTGCCGGTCCGGCAAAGCTCGCGAATGCATTCCTGCCGCGCAACCAGCTCCCCCAGCATCGCACCTCGCCGCGCGACCCATTCGCCAACGGGTACGGTGAAGCCGCGCTTTTTGGAAAAGGGTTCGGCGGCAGGCGCGTGTTCGGCAAGCCATTTACGCAATAACGATTTGCCGAGGCCATTCGCGATCTTGAGATTATCTGGCAGGCGATAGGCAAACGCCGCAACCTCGCGGTCGAGAAATGGCGTGCGCCCTTCGATGCCATGCGCCATAAGGCATCGGTCCAGCTTGATCAGCAGGTCGTTCGGCAGCCAGCCGGCGCAATCGACGGCCTGCGCGATTTGCAAACGCGTAAGGCCCAGTTTTTTCGCGGCGGCTTCCGAAGCCGACATGCCGTCGCGCCAGCCTGACGGTTTTTCACGCAGGATATCCAGCCCGTCGAAGGTGCCGCGGCGGCGCATGCGCTTGCCGCCCAGCCACCATGGGCGCATGGCGGAACGGTAGCGGCCGTAACCGCCAAAAAGCTCGTCGCCGCCTTCGCCGCTCAGGATCACCTTGAGCCCTGCCCCGCGCGCGGCTTCGGCCAGCTTCCATGTGGGAAGCACGGCATAATCCGCCGTGGGGTCGTCCATCGCCGCCGCAACCAGGGGAAGGATTTTCCAGAAATCGTCCTCGGTGAAATCGATTTCCGTGTGTTCGGCGCCGAAAGACCGGGCGACTTTCTGCGCCAGCGCCCGTTCGTCGCTCGCAGCAGTGCCGGAGAAGCCGGCGGTGAAAGCCTGCACCGGCCGCGTGTTGAGCCGCGCCATCATCGCCAGCACAGCAGAAGAGTCGACGCCGCCGGAAAGAAACATGCCGTAAGGCACATCGGAACGCTGGTGGATATTTACGCTATCCTGCCAGACCTCATCCAGCTTGGTGCGGGCCGCATGCGCATCGATACGGCGCGGACCGTCTTCGGGTAAAGCCCCTATACGCCGTCGTTCCGCGATACGGCCATTCTCGACGATCAACATCTCGCCGGGCAGCACGCGATGAATGCCTTCGAAAATCGTATCGCGTCCCGTGGTAAACTGCACCTGTAGCAATTCGTTGCGCTGTTGCGGCGAAAGAACGGCGCAGACGAAGCCGGCGGCGATCAGCGCGCGCGGTTCGGATGCGAAGGCGAAACCGTGCGGCGTTTCCGCATAATACAGCGGCTTTATGCCAAACGGATCGCGCGCGAGAACCAGCCGGTTGGCGGCGGGATCGTGAATAGCGATGGCGTACATGCCGCGCAGGTCCTTGGCAAAATCGAGGCCGCAGCGGCGGTAAAGGTGCAGCGGAATTTCGCTGTCCGACTGCGTCGCGAACCGCACATCCGGCATCGCGGCGCGCAATTCGATGTAATTATAAATCTCTCCATTGGCCACCAGCACACAGCCGCCGGGCTCAAAAATCGGCTGATCGCCGGTCGCAAGGTCAATGATCGCCAGCCTTGTCTGGACAAGAGCCGTATTGTCTTTCGCATAACGTCCCTGCCCGTCCGGCCCGCGATGGCCGAGCGCAGCGGCGAAAGAGTCGAGCACGGCCGGCGAAGGCGCAGCGCCACGAGTCATCAGACCGGCTATGCCGCACATAGAAAGCCTATAAGCGTGTGATCAACAAACATGCGAAACTCCCTTATACACCTCCAATAAAAACCGCCTCTTCTCTCTAGGGCAATAAATGTTCTGCGATGGCGGTTATTGGACGTCATTCATGTGCGTGCAATGCGGTTAAAAAAATTCTTGTACTCTGCTACCACCTTGCTTTCCGAAAAACTGTTTTCATAAGCCCTTCGGCCTGCCGATTTCAGGTGGGCACGCAAGTCGCTGTCGCCGTATAGCGCCCGAATGGCATGCGCCATGGCGTCCGGGTTTTCGAGAGGGATCAGCAAACCGGTTTCGCCGTCTTCGATGAGTTCGCTCGGGCCGGCGGCGGCGGCGGCGATGACGGGGATACCGGCAGCCCAGGCTTCGATGACGATATTGCCGAGCGGTTCGACGCGCGACGAACAGACAAACAGATCGGCGGCAGCCAGCAACGCGGAAATATCGGTGCGCCAGCCAAGAAAGCGAACACGGTTGGCCACGCCAAGCGCTTGTGCGCGGCTTTCAAGCACGGCGCGTTCCGGCCCTTCGCCCGCAATCCATAGATAAAAACCAGGCAGTTTCGCCAACGATTCCAGCAGGACATCAAACCCCTTGTTGCGATGCAGGCGGCCCAGCGCGAGGAGCAAGGGCGCATCACCCGGCGTCGCACAGGCGGCGCGCGGCAAGGGTGGCGCGGGTTCGATAGAAACGAAATTCGGCAGGTAGTGCGCGCGTTCGGCAGGCCAGCCCTGCGCGCGGATGTATTCGACGATGCCGCGGGTGTTGCCGACAAGATGATCGCAGTGCTTGTAATACTTCAGGTCATAATAGCCACCCAGGCGCGCAACATGGACGAAATCGCCCGAAGGGCATAATTTTGTGGCGCGGCTCATCCAGCTGAGCACTACTTTCGGCTTATAAGCGGTAATAATGCGGCGCAGCGCGGCGCGGGTGGTGAAATCGAAAAAACCGCCGAAGGACAGTTCATGCGTTTCGACGCCCGCCGCGCGCAAAGCAGCGGCGCGCCGGGGATTGCGGCGAATGGCGAGACGCTGCGACACGCCCGCACGATGCAGCGCGGGCGCCAGTCTTTCGAAAAAAGCTTCCGCCCCGCCGTGGCGGGCGCCGGCCATGAGTTGAAGAAGGCGCATATGACCCGTTTCTATCGAATTTGAAAACTTGAAGCTAGGGCCGATCGACCTTAAAGATAGAAGGATAGACTGGCCTGCCCGTCACGGCGGGACGGCAACAACCGGCGCGGTATCGTTTTGCAGCTTCCCTTCGCATCCATCGAAACGAAAACATACCGTCCGCGGCGCGGCATTATCCTCGTGTCGGCATGCTTTCTTATGTTTATTTCATATTTCGCCCTGCCGGGGATTAAAGATATTTTCATGAGGTTATACGGCGGCGATCTGGATGTTTCGGCCGGCGACGTACTGACGCTTGTTTCCGTTCCGCTGGTTTTATTGCTCGTTTTTTACTGGCTGGTGGGGTTGCTGCTGGGATATCCGCGGCTGTCGGTGGGGGCGGACGGCGTGAAGTTCGAGCATCTCGGCCGCAGCAAATGGGCGGCATGGGACAGCCTTTCGGCCTTCAACCTCTTGGGCAGCTACAGCAAGCATTCGCGCCAGACCATGTCGGCAATCGCGGACATAACCGGCAAGAACGTCAGCCGGAATCTCTTATGGTCGCGGCAGTTCACCATTCCCAATATGTTCACCACCGACCTTGAAACCATTGCCGACCACATCAATAAGGTACGGCTTCAGATGTATGCCGAAAAAGGCATCGCCGTCACGCCGCCCGAGCCCCCGGCTCCGCCTGTTGGCATTGCCGGGCCTGTGAAACCATGGCTCAGCTTTTCGATCATCGTTTTTCTGACCGCCGTCTTTATATGCGAGTTATTGTTTTCCGTCGGCGGCGCGCCGTTTGCGACGCCTTCCGTAACGACATTGCTTGCGCTGGGCGGGCTGAACGGCGATCTCGTTTTCAGGCAAGGCGAATGGTATCGGATTTTCACCGGCCCGCTGCTGCATGGGGATATTGTGCATTTGCTATTCAACAGCCTGGCCCTGCTGTTCGGCGGGCTGATGCTGGAAAGACTGGTCGGTCGGATCTGGTTTTTTGTTTTCTTCACGGTGGGCGCCATCGGCGGCGCGATGATGTCGCTGGCGGTTAACCCGTCGAATATCACGAGCATCGGCGCTTCGGGAGCCATGATGGGCCTGTTCGCCGCCGCCTGCGCCCTGAGCTTCCGTTATCCGCCGGGACGGGCACGCATGCAGATGTGGACGGATTCACTGCGCCTGCTGATCCCTTCCCTGCTGCCGCTGGCGCAGATCGGCGTGCATGTCGATTATGCGGCGCATGTCGGCGGGGCGCTGGGCGGCGGGGCGCTGGGATTTATTCTGGTCAAAAACTGGCCATCGCATATGCGGCTGCCGCCGGGGCGGAAATTGGCGGAAGGCCTGGCGATGCTGGCGGTACTCCTGACCGGCATCGCGATCGCGGCGGTTGTATATCATTATCCGGTCTACAGCGACCTGCCGGTACTTATTCCCGCCGGCGAATATCCCAAGGGTGATCCGGCGAAGGCTGAAATTGCCGAAGACCTGGCCGCCCGATATCCCTACGATCCGCGCGCGCACATCATTCTCGCGCGCATGATGATCAAGCATAACGATCTGGCGGGCGCGGAGCGCGAGCTGCGGACGGCCATGAAGCTCGGGCAGACCTATAACTATATTTTTGGCAAGCTGCCGGAAAATATGGGCCGCGCGGCATTGGCGATGCTTCTGTTCGCACAAAACCGGCAAGACGAAGGACGGAACATCGTTAAGCCAATCTGCAGCGCACCGCCGGAAGACGGCGAGACACAGGAAATACGCGAGAACCTGAAGCGCGCCGGAATTTGCGAATAGCTTATACCAGAAACATTTCCTTGAGATTTATCGTCGAGCGCATGCCGACCGCATCGCGGTTTTGCTTAAGCCACCCGTCGGCGGTGCGGCGGCCGATATCCTTGACATGCAGAAGAAAATCCGTGCCGGCATTGAACTTGCTGGTGGCGCCGAGCTTGCGCATTTCCTCCTCGTTGCCGATGACATGCATGTTCATGGCCTTGAGCTTGGCGGCCTGGGCGCTTTTAAGATGATCCTGCTCGATCAGGCGCTGGACAAAGGAAATGGCACGCATTTCGCCGATAAGGGCCGAGTTGAAGCTGATTTCGTTCAGCCGGTTGATGATTTCTGTCGGCGTGTCGGGCGTGCCGGCGCGCATAAGGGGATTGATCTGAACGACCACGACATCCGGGCTGTCGCAATTGTAAATAAGCGGGAAGATCGCCGGATTGCCGACATAGCCGCCATCCCAATAGGGCTTGCCGTCGATTTCGACGGCCTGGAATGTGAACGGCAGGCAGCCCGAGGCCATAAGGGCGTCGATGCTCAGTTCTTCGCGCGTAAAAATGCGGGCATGGCCGGTTTCGACGCTGGTGGCGCAAACGAAAAGCTTGATCTCGTCGCAGGCATGAACAGCCTTGATGTCGATCATCTTTTCCAGAAGGTCGCGCAGCGGGTTGAAGTTGAAAGGGTTGGTCTGGTACGGCGAAAACATACGCTGCCAGGCATCGGCAAGCATGGCCGTTGGCGACGTGTCGATGTTCCAGTTGCCGAGCATCTGGTCGAGCAGGCTTCGCTGCGGCAAGCCGTAGCGCGCAAGATCGCCGACGCCGGTCCAGAATTTTTCCAGCGCCTCGCGCGCCCCCTTGCGCTTGCCGTGGCACCAGCCCTGCACCAGCACGGCGGCATTCATGGCCCCGGCGCTGGTGCCGCTGATGCCCTCGATAACAATATCTTCTTCCTCCAGCAGCCGGTCCAGCACGCCCCAGGTAAAAGAACCATGCGAGCCGCCGCCTTGAAGAGCAAGATTGAGGGTTTTGGTGGACATGGGGTTGAATATAGAGGCGCCTGGCCGCTAGGCCAAATCATAAACCACACGGCTCAGGATGGTTTTGCTTCAGCAATCCGCAAGTTTGAAAATTTGATTACCGTTTCCAATTCAACAAACTCCGTCTCTATACTGCTAATTGCTATTTGTGTTATGCGTTTAGAGGCTTCTGCTGCATAAGTCTTCATTTGAGGCAGTATGGGGATTATCCGAGCGGTAAAATTTTTGCTTTCTTCATCCTTAAGTGGGTTGGGGTTGTCTTCGTTCAGAATTTCAATAATTGCTGGTAATTTTTCTGGCAGCGCGTCGAGTTCACCACTTGTAGCAATCACATTTAAAAGTCGGCTGGCATATGTTCTTTCTTGTAACCGGCTTAATAAATCTTCCATTTTGTCTTCATTTGCTTGGCCAATCGGAGAAATATCATTGCGCTGAAGAACCGAATAATCGCATTCAAGCTCATCAAGCGCGTCACAAGCGGCAGCGATCAGGCATTGGAGCGCCGCCATGCTTTCGTCTTGTATTGTTCTTGAAACTTCAGGAGAAACCGGAGGTTCAAATCCCCGCAATATGCGACAGGTGATTTGTTTGCCGGCTGCTATGGCTTGATGAGTAAATAAATTCGTATCCGACATTATCGTACTCCTTAAATCTTTCCTCTGATGGGGGGCAGAGTTTATCACGCCCCACTCCAACCCACTTCGAAACACATCAGTTTTTATCGAACAAAATTATTTGTTCTGCTTTCGTGCTGTTTAGGCTGTGGATAAATATTCCGTCTTCGCAACAATAGTTAATTGATATTCCATCATATTTACGAATTCTTATCATATTTTTCCTTGTTTCCCATATGCTCCCATGATATCCCATCAAACACCAAGAGAGAACACGCAAGTAACCGTCACAGACCAAGCAATCCCACAATCGCCGTACGCCGACCGAACGGTCCCCACCGTACGGCGAGTTGGCAGGTATTTGAAATTTCGAGGTTTTAATGCCCGTTTTTCTGTCCAGTTTTGTCAATCGGCTCGACAAAAAGGGACGGGTATCGGTGCCGGCTTCATTTCGGGCGGCATTGGGGGCGGAAGCGCCGGGCATCGTTGTGTTTCGTTCGCTGCAGGTCGAGGCGCTGGATGGTTGCTCGATCACGCATCTCGAACATCTGAGCCAGAGTTTGGAGAAACAGGACTTGCCCCCGGATATCTACGAACTCATCGAAACCACTATTTTCGGCGGCTCGGTCCAGCTTCCTTTCGACGGTGAGGGCCGGATCAGCCTGCCCCAGCATCTGCGCAACGCCGTCGGCATTCAGGACGATGTGGCCTTTGTCGGGCGCCGCAAGACATTCCAGTTGTGGGACCCGAAAAAGCTCGAGGCGCATGAAGCCGCCACCCGCGCCGCCGCGCGCGCCAAGGATATATCGCTAAGCAAGATCATCGCAAAAGCCTCCGGCGCGGGAGAGCTGTAATGGCATCGACTCCGCATATCCCGGTGATGGCGCGCGAGGTGACGGAAGCGCTCGACACGAAAGATAACGGCATCTATGTCGACGCGACTTTCGGCCGCGGCGGGTACAGCCGCGCCATTCTGGAAGCCGCCCGGACACGCGTCTATGGCATCGACCGCGATCCGGAAGCGATTGCGGCGGGCAAGAAGATGGCCGGTGAATTCGGCTCGCGCCTTAAATTGCTGCAGGGTCCGTTCGGCGCGATGGATGTGCTGATGGCGGGCGAACATGTGCAAAAGGTCGACGGCGTGGCTCTCGATCTCGGCGTATCGTCGCCGCAGATCGACAATGCGGAGCGCGGTTTTTCGTTTCAGAACGACGGCCCGCTGGATATGCGCATGAGCCAAAGCGGCCCTTCGGCCGCCGATGCCGTGAATAAGCTGAGCGAACGCGAGCTGGCCGACATCATTCATCAGTTCGGGGAGGAGCGTCACGCCCGCCGTGTCGCAAAACGCGTGATCGAAGCGCGCACAGAAGCGCCGATCACGCGTACCCGCCAGCTCGCCGAAATCGTGCGCCGCGCGGTGCCGCGTTCCGCCGACGGCATCGACCCCGCCACCCGCACCTTCCAGGCGCTGCGTATTTACGTGAACGACGAATTAGGTGAATTGCAGCGCGGACTAGCCGCCGCCGAAAGCCTGTTGAAGCCCAAAGGCCGCCTCGCCGTGGTTTCGTTTCATTCGCTGGAAGATCGGGCGGTGAAGGAGTTTCTGCGGCGCCGCAGCGGCACCGGTCCTTCCCTGTCGCGCCATGTGCCGGTCGCCAACGACCGCGGCTATGCGCCAAGCTTCCGTATCCTCACGCGCAAGCCGCAACTGCCCACGCCCGAGGAAATGCAGCGCAACCCGCGCGCCCGTTCCGCCAAGCTGCGTGTCGCCGAAAGAACCGATGCACCCGTTTTCAGGGAGAACGCCGCATGATCCGCGCTTCGCAAATTTTATTCTGGTTTGGTCTCAGCATCGCCGCCAGCATCGCGCTTTATAATACCAGCGACCGCGCCCGCGAGCTCGACCGGCAATTGCACAAGGTTCACGCGGCGATCGAGGCCGAAAAACAGAATATTCACGTATTGAATGCCGAATGGATGTTTCTGTCGAATCCGGCGCGCATCAACGGGCTGGCGAAAAAATATCTCACGGCGTTGCGGCCGAGCGAGCCCAGGCAGGTCATCGAAATGGCTTCCCTTGACGATGCCGCGCCCACGAAGCAGCAGGCCATGGCTTCGGTCGACGTCACCACGCCGCCCATCGCTACCGTCAAAACGTCCTTGGCCGTTCGCGCGCCTGCCCGCAAGCCGGCCCCGAAAGCCGCCAGGGCCGCTGACGCCGGCCATATCAACAACCGCATGGTCATGCAGCACACGGCCAGCGCGCAACCGATTGATCCTATCGGCGCCCTCATCAACGGGCTCGGCAGCCGTCCATGAAAAGCTGGCGCCGCCTCCGGCGCGCAGCCTCGTCCCGGCAGCCCAGCCTGCCGGGGCTGTTTTCATCGTTTGTTAAAACCCGCCGGCTCGCCACGCCACACGAACAGGCGGTCGACCTGGCACATACCCGCCTTCCCGCCGCGCTGTTCGTTTTCACGCTTGCCTGGGCCATTATCGGCGGCCGGCTGGTCGATCTGACGCTGTTCAACGATATGCCCGAGCTGCCGCTGGCGCGCGCGGAGCCGGGCGATCTTATTGAAACGCGCGCCGACATCAGGGACCGCAACGGCGTAGTGCTGGCGACGTCGATCCCGACGAGCTCCCTGTGCGCGAACACGAAAAAACTCATCGATCCGGACGAAGCGGCCAGGCAATTGCTTGCGGTGCTGCCCGATCTCGACAAGGCAAAACTCGATGAAGATTTTCGCAGCGGAAAACATTGTGTAATTGTCCGCCGCCATCTTTCGCCGCGCCAGATGTACGAGATCAACAGGCTCGGCATCGCCGGGCTGGATTTCCAGCCCGATGAAGGGCGGCTTTATCCGGCCGGCAACATCGCCGCTCATGTCGTCGGATTTACCAATATCGACAGCCAGGGGCTTGGCGGCGTCGAAAAATATTTCGATATGCATCTCGACGAACAGCAGGAACCCGTAACGCTCGCCATGGATTTGCGCCTGCAGAATATTCTGCGCGACGAATTGGCGGGTGCGATGGCCAAGTTCAGCGCCATCGGCGCCGGCGGCCTGATCATGGATATCAGGACCGGAGAAATCCTGGCTATGACATCCCTGCCCGACTTCGATCCCGCGCGGCCCGGCGAAGCCAGCGATTCCGCGCGCTTTAACCGCGACACGCTCGGCGTTTATGAAATGGGTTCGACCTTCAAGATCTTCACGACGGCGATGGCGCTGGATTCCGGCCTCATTCACATCGGCGATACATTTAACACCATCGACCCCATCGAAATCGGCGGGCAGACGATCCGTGATTTCGAAAAAGAAAAACACTGGCTCAACGTCGCCGAAATATTCACGCGTTCCTCCAACATCGGCGCGGCGCATATGGCGGAACGCATGGGCACGGCGCGCCAGCGCGCTTTCCTGACACAACTGGGCCTTACGGAAAAAGCGCCGCTGGAGGTTCCCGAGGTCGGATCTCCCCTCCTGCCAAGCAATAAAGCCTGGGGCGAAGCCGCAACAATGACGGTGTCCTTTGGCCACGGCATCGCCGTCAACGCCGTTCAGCTGACGGCTGCGGTAGCCACCATCGTCAATGACGGCGTGCGGGTCAGGCCGACATTGCTCAAGGTCACGGGTGACACGCCCGGCAATCGGGAAAACGAACGCGTGATCTCGCCGCGCACATCGGCGGTTATGCGCGGGCTCATGCGGCTGGTTGTCACGCGCGGCACCGCCAAGGGCGCGGAAGTTCCGGGCTATATGCTGGGCGGCAAAACGGGCACCGCGGAAAAGCTTGTCAACAAGCGTTATTCGTCCAGTGCCCGACTATCTTCGTTCATGGGCGTATTCCCCATGAATGCCCCGCGCTACGCAATTTTCGCCATGCTGGACGAACCCAAGGGGAATGCTAACACTTATGGGTTCGCGACCGGCGGCATGGTGGTCGCGCCGACGGTCGGGCATATCGTGAGCCGCATCGGGCCCCTGCTGAATCAGGCGCCCCTGGATGCCGATATGGCGGTAACGGTTGAAAAGCAGATTTTAAAACCATTAGGCGCGGTTCTGGTCGACGGTGCGCCGGTCGATGAAGGATTCAATTATGCTTCTAACGAATCTCATAGCGGCCGATGAAGATGCGCTCGAAGGCAGTGACCGCGACATCACCGGGATTACGGCAGATTCGCGTCGGGTCGAACCCGGTTTTCTCTTCGTCGCCATTCCCGGCGCCGCGCACGACGGACGCGATTTTATTCCGGATGCAATCGCGCGCGGGGCACTGGCAGTGCTGGTACCGGAAGAAAGTGCCGAGGCGCGCCTCAGATGGGGCGGTGCGAAGCTTGATATTCATGAGCTAGTCAGCATCGTCACTACGCGCGACGTTCGCAAGGCCGTCTCCGGCATCGCTGCCCGGTACTATCCGCGCCAGCCCGCCAACATAGCCGCCGTCACCGGCACCAGCGGCAAGACTTCCACCGCCCAGTTCACCCGCGAAATCTGGCAGGCGCTGGGACGAAAAAGCGCCAGCATCGGCACGCTGGGCTTTGTCACGGCGCAGGAAGCGCGGTATGGCTCGCTCACGACACCCGACGCCATAACCCTGCACCGCCTACTGGACGAAGCCGCCGGAGCGGGCATTACCCATCTGGCGCTGGAAGCCTCGAGCCATGGATTGGCGATGAACCGGCTGGATCACGCGCATATCAAGGCTGCAGCCTTCACCAATCTGTCCCGCGACCATCTGGATTTTCACGGGAACATGGAAGATTACCTGCAAACGAAACTTCGGCTGTTTTCGCAAGTATTGGGGACGGACGGGACGGCAGTCCTCAACGCCGACACGCAGGAATTCGAAATGATTGCCGGCCTTGCCCGCAACCGCGGCCAGAAATGCCTTTCCTTCGGTCGGAACGGACGCGAGCTTAAGCTTCTGGAAGCCAGGCTCGATATATCGGGACAGATCCTGCATTGCGAAATTTTCGGCAAAAGGCATGAAATCAGCCTGCCTGTCCTCGGCAGTTTTCAGGCCTGGAACGCCTTATGCGCACTCGGCCTGGCCATCGCCTGCGGCGAAGACCCGGAACAGGCGCTTCCGGCCCTTGCGCGAGTAACCGGCGTGCCGGGGCGATTGCAATTGGCCGGACACACAAAAGACGGAGCCGCGGTTTTTGTCGATTATGCGCATAAGCCGGATGCCCTTGAAAACGTGCTCACCGCCATTCGCCCGCATGTGCGCGGCAAGCTGGGCGTCGTCGTCGGCTGCGGCGGCAACCGGGACAAGGGCAAACGGCCCGTCATGGGCCAGATCGCCCGGCGGCTGGCGGATTGGGTGATCGTTACCGACGACAACCCGCGCAATGAAGACCCGGCGCTGATACGCAAGGAAATTCTCGCCGGCGCAGCAACCGGGCCGGATCTCCGGGAAATCGGCGACCGGGCCGAGGCTATTGCCGCCGGCATTCAGCGACTGCAAAATGGCGATGTCCTGATAATAGCCGGAAAAGGCCATGAATCCGGCCAGATTGTCGGCGACAAAACGCTTCCTTTCGACGATGCGGAAGTGGCGCGGCGGGTGTTGGAACTATGACGACAGAACTCATATGGCAGGCGCAGGATGTCATCAACGCGGTATGCGGCAAGTGCAGCGACACCGCATGGCAGGCGCATGGAATTTCGATCGACAGCCGCACGGCGCAGCCGGGAGATCTGTTTGTGGCGCTGATCGGCCCTGCGCATGACGGGCATGACCATGCAGCGGCGGCGCTGACTGGCGGCGCCGCTGCCGCCATAGTTTCACGTCCGCCGCCAAACGCAGCCGAAGGCGCAAAACTGGTTTTTGTGGAGGATACTTTCAAAGCGCTTGAAGACCTGGGCCGCGCCGGACGCGAACGTGCGAAAGGCAACATAATTGCAATTACCGGTTCGGTCGGAAAAACCGGGGGGAAGGAAATGCTGCGGGTGGCGCTGAGCGCCTGCGGCGAGACCTATGCGAATGAAGGAAGCTTTAACAATCATTGGGGTGTGCCCTTGTCGCTCGCGCGCATGCCGGCGGATGCGAAATTCGGCGTGTTCGAGCTCGGCATGAACCATGCCGGGGAACTTGGTCCGCTGGCGAAGCAGGTCCGGCCGCATGTTGCGCTCGTCACCAATGTCGAGGCGGTGCATCTGGAGTTTTTCGCGTCGGTGAAAGACATTGCCGATGCCAAGGCGGAGATATTCCTCGGCATGGATTCGAGTGGAATGGCGGTGTTGAACCGCGACAATCCGCATTTCGCGCGCCTGGACGACGCGGCCTGCAACCGGGGATTACGCCGCATCCTGAGTTTCGGGCGGGACAAACTTGCGGAAGCGCGGCTGATTGAATATCACGCCATGACGGGAGGCAGCGAAATCGTGGCGGACATCTTGGGCCGTCCGACACGTTACCGGCTGGGCGCGGCGGGGGAGCATCTGGCGCTGAACTCCCTCGGTGTTCTTCTGGCGGCGGTTTTGGCGGGCGGCGATCTGGATTTGTGCGCGGCGGCGCTGGCGCAATATAAACCGCCCAGGGGCCGCGGCGTGGCGAACACGATCCGCACCGGCACGGGCGAGATCACACTGATTGACGAAAGCTACAACGCAAGTCCCGTGGCCGTGAAAGCAGCCATACAGGTTTTAAGCGGCATGACGCCGGCATCCGGCGGGAAGCGCATTCTGGTGCTGGGCGACATGCGCGAGCTTGGAAACACCTCACCCGCCCTTCATGCCGCGCTGGCCAAGGACATTGCCCAGTCCAAAATCGAGCGCGTTTATTGCTGCGGTGAATGGATGGAGCATCTTTACCGGGAACTCCCGCCCGCCCTGCGCGGCCTTCACGCGAAGGATAGCGGCATGCTGGCGCCGCAGGTCGCGGCCGATCTGCGCGCAGGCGATATCGTCACGGTCAAGGGCTCCAAAGCCGTTCGCATGGATATCGTGATCGAGGCCATCAAGGCTCTCGGCAGTTCCGGCACTCAGAAAATGGCGAGCTGAAGATGATTGAAAATTCCTTCCTCAACCGGCTTACCTTCCGCTTCAGGCAATTTAAGCGTTTTGCGCATGTTATAAGCGCTGTTACCCTGATTTTCTGCAGCAGCGAAATTGCGCGTGCCGACGACGACATCGCCGCGCGCGACTGGTCGACAACTATCTCGGGCACCGTCGCCCAGTATCCGCCCGGCAATGGAGAACTCACAAGCTTTATCAACCGCATCGTCGATTCAAGCTATACGATGAATGTGTGCAGCGCGCGTTTCGTGGATGTCTATGACGGAACTTACCGCCTGGTCGCATCTCTGGATGTCAACGGACGTCGCGCGTGCAACCGCATCGTGGTGATTCAGAAAACAAAACCGGCATTCCATGTCATTAATGACTTGCAGGCGGTACGGGCCGGCTCCATTCCGGACATGCTGCAGGATCTCGACAACGACCGTTCGCCGGAGCTGGTAATCACGCAAGCCTGGTCGCGCGCGGAAACCGGCAAGTGCCTGGCGGTGTGGCAGAAAATCTATAAGTGGAACGGTCGAAAATTCGCCGATAAAAGTGCAGATTACCCGCAGGTTTACAAGGAGCGACTTAAACAGCTGCGTACCGACATTAAATATGAAAAAGACCCCGACTGCGTGCAGATGGAAATGGATCGAATCGTCCGGCTGCTGGGCACCACGAAAGCGGGTTACGATCGCGCCGTCGCATGGAGGAAAAGCACGAAACCCTTCGACCGGCGCAAGGCGGCAACCGTATTTGCCGATATTGGCGACGAATCTTCGAAAAAGAATCTTGCCGTCCTTGCCATAGACGCCGATCTGCTCTCGGCCGAGAGCGCGCGCCGCGATCTCGAACCCCGAACGGCC
>JBFWTA010000009.1:0-21225 GCA_050248075.1 Bdellovibrionales bacterium
TGGCGACCCCCGCGACGAACTGGGGCGAGAAGAGGCCGAATATGATCGACAACGAACACACACGGAGAACGAAACCCGATGACGACTAGCCGCCCAGAAGACATTTTGGAAAAGCTGCGGACGTTGCTGACGGCTGGCTGTGATGCGCGTGTTGAACGCAATTCCGTACTGCCGGAAAAAATTCCAGCTGACGGCCTGATCGTGATTTATGACGGGGATCCTGGCGAGCCTGAATTGGTGCTGGGCGGCTTCAACAACGCCTATTACGAACATCAAATTGAAGTCGTCCTTTACATGGAAGAAGGGAATCCCGCGCAACGGGATCAAAAATTCGACGCGATGCTGGTGCAGATTGGTCAGGTATTGGAAGCGAACCCTAAGCTGGACGGGCTTGTGGCAGGCTTAAGTTATGCGAGACCGGAAATTGCTATCGAACCTGTCATAGGCGCCCCAGCCATCAAAACTGGTACCCTGATCATCGTCGTGGAATACGATACGGACTCGCCATTGAGTTAATAAAATCAACGAGCTGTAATGGCAAAACCTTGAATAGAGAAATTATCTATATAGAAACGATCTTCGGAATAACCCAGGCGTATAGAACCTTGTTCTGGCAAACTATTCGCTAATTTTTTTAAAGCAACGGCAGAAATCCGAACAGGCGTAATCCAGTCACCTCTTGCGGGGATGATTACTGTGTCATCAAGGCCACGGCACGTCATTTGACCCATTAAATAAGTAATCTCGAAAAAGCCAGGGTCTTTCTTTTTAGATTTTCGTGTAATTTTTTTAATCGCTTTGCTGAAATCTTCAGGCGACGTTTCTAAACAATAAGAAGGATTAATTTTTATAACCATCCAACGATCATAATGGCGGACGGTCTTATTAATCAACGATTGTCCGCCATTTTTTAACAAAACGCCCTCTCAGGAGGGCGTTTTTCTTTTCAACCCCTAAAACGGAGATCTAAAATGGCAAGAGCTTACGGCTCAAGCGCAGGGCTTTTGCTCAAGCGCGAAACATCCTATGGGACAAGGGCAACAGGCAATTACGTCAAAATGCCCTTTACCAGCTGCAATCTTGGCAGCGAACAGGGCTTGATTGACGATCCTGTCCTCGGCTTGGGCCGTGATCCGGCTCAACCGCTGCTGGACGTTATCAATGATGATGGCGATATCGTCGTTCCGGTCGACCCCCGCTATCTGGGTCTCTGGCTAACAGGCATTTTCGGAAATCCCGTCACGGCCCCCGTAGCGGCAGAAGGTTATATTGATTTTGCCGTCAATCCCTCGGCAGGCAATAGCATCACCATCAACGGCGTGACTTTTACCTTCGTCGCTGACGATCCTGAAACGGGTGAAATTGAAATTCAAGGTACGGTTATTCAGACCGTAGATGCCCTCGTTACAGCTTTGAATGGTTCAAGCGACGATGATGTGAACGATGCCACCTACAGCCGCCCATCTACAACGCAGAGGCTGAAAATTGTTCATGACGTAGCTGGCGTGACGGGCAACACTTTCACGTTAGAAGCTTCTCATGCAACGGTCAGCGGCCCGACTTTGACGGGTGGCGGCTACGCACACGTCTTTAAGTCTGGTGCGTCCAGCTTACCGAGTTATTCCGTCGAAGTAGGCTTGCCGCAGATTCCAGCTTACTTCATGCACACTGGCGTAGTGATGAACTCTATTTCGTTCGATTTTCAAAGGTCGGGCGCGGCAGCTGCCACCATTAATGCCATCGCGCAAGGAGAAACCCGTTATGACGTTTCGATGGGCGGCACACCATCTGAATTGACATTCGGGCGGATCAGTCAGTTTCAAGGCGCGATCAAAAGCGGTGGCGAACGTATTGCCAACCTGACGGCGGGTAGTATCGCTTATTCCAATAACATGGAGAAGATCGAAACCATCCGTGATGATGGCTTGATCGACGGCGCCGATCCCACCATTGCGGCTTTAACGGGAAGCATCGATGTTCGCTTTGCGGATACAACGCTGATTGATGCAGCCTCTGGCGGTGAACCTGTCGATTTGGAATTTTCCTACGTCCTTGCGGCGGGCCTGTCTTTGAAAATCTCCGCACACGAGGTCTATCTGCCAAAGCCGAAACTCGCGGTCACTGGCCCTGGTGGCGTTCAAGCATCGTTTGATTTTCGCGGTGCGCGGAACGTCGTAGCCGGCCAGATGGTCACGGTCACTCTTCTCAACGAACTGGATGGGACACAATACGCATGATCAGCTTAAAACAGGAAAAAGAACCCTACGATCTGGATCTGCCCTATGGCATTTCCGTCACGGTCAGACCGCTAACGACACCTGCCATGCTGTCGGCCCAGGCCGCAGCGCGGCGGCTCGCCGATAAAGAAACGCCAAAGGAAGCCACGCCAGACATGCGCGACGGTCTATATCAGGCGTTTCTTATTTATGAACTGGCTATGCGTCACATCACCACGCTTAAGGGTGTGGAGATGGACGGCAAGGACGCGGCGGCAACGCCGGAAAATATCAGAGCCGTCATGGATTTATATCCGGTCGGCGAACGCTTCTATCAGGAATTTACTATGCGGCAGGTTCTCCTGAACGCCGCAAAAAACGCATCAAGGCTCTCTGCGGCTGGCACTTCCAGCGTGGCGGCGGGCCGGAATACTGCGAAGGATGCCGCAGCCTAGACCTTGACTGTGCTGAATGTCCTTACAAACAAAACCAGCTCGTTCACGACGAGGAGTTTGAAGCATGGGACGTTCTGATGGCCGTGTTGGGACAGCTGCGCCTTTCTTCATCAGGCCGAGTCATCGGTCTGGATGTCAACGCGGCGCTTACGACAGCGCGGGCGCGTGGCTATGACGAAGCCGCCGTATCCGTGCTGTTGCAGGAAGCTGAAGCCGTTCTTGTTCATCATCTAAACGAAACACCGGAAAATCATGTCTAAGGTCCAACATACATACGCCGTCAAATTGATGGTGGAAGATGGTGGAAAGGTAAAGGCCGAGCTGGCCGTCATTGGTCAGTCCGGTCAACAATCACTGACGCTGATTGAAAAAGGTGGTGAGAACGCTTCTAAGGGCTTGTCCAGCCTGACGGACAGGGCGCAATTCCTGTCTAAAGGGTTGAAGTCGCTGGCCATGGTGGCGGCTGGTGCCGTTTCTGTCGGCGGTCTGGCCTTGATGACAAAGAAGGCTCTGGACGCAGCGGGGGCATTGCATGATTCCGCGACCAATCTTGGTATTAATGTCGAAGCCCTGCAAGAGCTTCGTTATGCGGCAGAACAATCCGGCGTTGCTCAAGAAAATTTCGATAAATCGCTTGAAAAGTTTACTAAAAATATCGGTGAAGCGGCGCATGGATCCGGCGCAGCCAAGGATGCTTTCAATGTCCTGGGTGTGTCTGTCCGTGACGCTGAGGGGAATATTCGGGATACGGAAAGCGTATTCCGTGATGTTTCCGACGCGATGGCGAATATTGAAAATCCCACCGAGCGCGTTCGTCTGGCCTTTGAGTTGTTCGGCAAACAAGGTGTGGCCTTGGTTAGCATGCTGTCGGAAGGCTCGGACGGCATTGATAAAATGCGTCAACGGGCGCGTGATCTCGGCATTGTTCTCGAAGCAGATCTTGTTCGTGATGCCGAGGCCGCAGGCGATGAACTGGAAACACTCAGTAAAGTCGTATCCGTTAACCTGTCTCGTGCGCTGCTGGGGCTGTCCCCCATTATAGCGGACACGGCCAGCTGGCTTTCTGAATTCGCAGCTGGCATTGGCGTTGCCTATGAAAAGACGAAGCTATTTCTTTCTGGCGACTTTGGCCTTGATAATCTGAGCCTGCGTTCGGTCCGGCATGATCTTAAAGGGGTCAATGAGGATATCGACAATTTGCAGAAGAAGATCGATGCCCGCCGTGCCGCAGGCGGGTTGCAGTTTTTTGTCGAAGGCGATGTGAAGCGTTATCAGACTCTGATCGATATTCTTGACGAACGCCGCACAAAACTTCTGGGACAGCTGCAAAAGCTGCAAAGTGAACAGAGTCAAGCTCTCGGTACGCCGACCAATGCGCCGGATATCGAAGCCGACATGATCCGGCTTGAGGAACAGGCAAAAAATGTCGCCAGCCTCAAGGACTCTTTGGGACAACAAATATTTGAATTCACACATCAAGGCGCAAGCCGCGTTGAAGCTGAATATGACCGGATGGTCGAGCAGATCAACGGTCTGAAAAACGAAGTCAACAATGACGAAATCAATAAGCTGCTGGGACAGGCTCTGGAAGTTAAAACTTTCCGCCTGAAACAGCTGGCCGATCAGGAAGCGCAAGCGGAAGGAAAAAGAAACGAAGCGGCGGAAAAACGTGCCACCGCTGAATTGGATCGCCAGCAGAAGGTCTATGAAGCCAATCAGAAGGTCGTGGAATCATTGAACGCAGAAGTAGATGCGCTCGGAAAGTCTGAGCGTCAGAACTTCATCGACCAGGCTACGCGCCGACTGTCCGCCGATGCCACGGAAGCTCAACGTCAAGAAGTCGAAAAGCTGGCAGGCGCTTTATATGATGAAAAGCAGGCGATGGAAGAACGTCGCAAGGAAGAAGAACGCCGTAAATCGCTGATCGAAGACATCAAGCGGCTGACGGAAGAACAGACATCCGCGCAGGAAAAATACAACGCTGAAATGGTGGAGCTGAATCAGCTCCTAAAAGAAGGCGCGATCAATCAGAAGGAGTTTGAAGCCGCCTCTAAACGAGCGCGTGACAATATGCTCCAGCATAGCCGTGAATGGTCGGCTGGTGTCGAACGGGCTTTGCGAAGCTATGCCGACGAAGCCACTGACATGGCGGCACAGGTCGAACAGGTAACATCCAACGCCCTACGAAATCTGGAAGACGTTCTGGTTGAATTCACCATGACTGGAAAGTTTGAATGGAAAGACATGGTGAACAGTATGTTGAGCGACATCGCAAGATTGATCGTTCGCACACAGATCACAGGTCCGCTTGCACAAAGCCTCGGATCCATGTTCGGGAGCTTATTTGGCAGCGCGGACGGGAATGTCTTTTCCAGCGGCAGGCCCGTGCGCGGTTTTGCTAAGGGAACGGTCGTTTTTGAACCGACCTTATTCCCGATGGCGAACGGCACGGGCCTTATGGGTGAAGCCGGACCGGAAGCTATTATGCCTTTGCGCCGCCTGCCTTCTGGGCGGCTGGGTGTAGAATCTTCCGGTAACGGTTCCTCATACACTGTCAATGTCGATGCCCGCGGGTCCAGTGATCCAGCCGCAACGGCAAAACAGGTGGAAGACGCTGTGGACCGTGCCTTGGCGGCAAGAATCCCTGGCATTGTCCGCACCAGCACGGCGGCAGCTAAGACACAAGTAATTGACCAATGGCAACGACGCGGAGGCCGCTTTGACTGACACAATCGTCATCTGGCCTTTAAATCTGCGACCCTCGACACAGTCGTTTTTTATCCGCACCAACACGATCCGGTTTGAAAGCCCTTTGACGGGGCATGTTCAGGTGCAGGAACGTGACGGAGCGCGATGGCTGACGCAGTTGCAGCTTGTCCGTGGAGAGGTGGATTCACGCCGCATGGATGCGATTGTCGCGGCGTTGCGTGGTCCCGTTGGCCATGTGCTGGTGCCGGATTTTCGGCGGCTGAAAGCGAGAGGATCGCTGGCAGGGTCGCCTCAGCTGGATAGCGGCACGGGAAATACCTTAAGCCTGTCCGGTTTCACGCCAAACGCGTTGGGCGTGTTACTGGCTGGCGACCTTATCCAGACATCGCAAGGCCGGACACACATGGTCGTGCAGGATGTGAACGCGGACGCGGACGGCGAAGCTGCTGTCCCTATCGCGCCACGCCTGCGTGATCCGGTCGAAGACGGACCTTTGATTACGGATAATTGCCGCGTGTTGATGCGGCTGGTAGACGACGAAGGCGGAAACAATCCGACCGACAACCGCATGAGATCGTCTTTCAATCTGCAATTTATTGAAGTGTTGCCGCAGGAATAATGGACTGACATGACCGCGTTTGAATGGCCAGAAGGGATCTATCCGGTCCTACAAAGCTATTACATTCGCCCGATCACCATTCAATCCATCTCTGACCTTACGGGTCTGATGCAAACGAAGGAACGGGACGGTACTCGTTGGATTGCCACGCTTGATTTCAGGTTGATGGGCAGCAAGGCAGCCATAATGGACGCTTTGATTGCGCGTCTTAACGGCTCTACGGGAAAAATCATCGTGCCGGACTTCCGCCGCACGAAACCCAGAGCCGTGACGGACGGTATGGAATCCTATGCCGACCGTGTGGGCCTTAGCTTCTTTGATGACGAACATGACTTTAACGACATGACCCAGGACGGCGGGTTTCTCACGTTTGAGGAATCCGTGCCATTGGCGCTGGAAGAAAACATTCTGTTCTGCGCTGGCTTTGATGCCTTCCTGTTCGGCCCTGATGATGTGTTTCTGTTGACGGAAGCCGGTGACGAAATCTGGGGCGAGAATGTCGATATTCCGATCCTGTCTGAAAAAGGCATAGAGCTGACCTTGGAAGAAGGACCGCCGATGGAAGTCGGCATGGAAGAAGGCTTCGGTATGGAATCCGAAACTGGTGACGACATTGTTTATCAGGTCGGCGGTCGTTTCTTTGAAGGTGCTGGAACACCGAAACTTGTCGGCGGCGGCTGGAACAAGCTCGCTATAGACGGCCTCGCGCCGTGGGCGGAGAGCGTTCTGCTGGCTGGGGAAGCGATCAAAGGCTCACAGGGCCGCGCTTACCTGATCCTGGCTGACGTTGTGACAGACATAAACGGTTACAGCGCCGTCCTGATCGCGCCGAAGGTACGGGAAGCCATAACGGTCGGTGATCTTTCGACCGGAAATGTCGGTGTTTTGATGCGTCTTTTGAATAACGAAGCAGGCCGGAACGATACCAGGCCGCCCGTCATTTCCGCCTATCAACTGCGATTTGAGGAAGTTCTGTGACCAACCGATTGGACGAAGACGCCGCCGCCGAAACCGAAAAGGATGTGGTGCGGCCCATCCTGCTTGCGTGGCTGGATTTTCTTTCAGGCGAAACACGCTTGTGGTCCGGCGTAGGCAATCTGGAATGGGATGATGAAACCTGGCAGGGCATCGGAACGCTGGGCCGCGTGTCCACAGTCGAGGAAACGATGGAGCTTCGTGCCACGGGCATGACGCTCCAGCTTTCCGGCGTGAAGGCTGAAAACATTTCTGACGTTGTTGCCGAACCAATTCAAGGCCGTAAGGCAAAAGTCTATCTGGGCTTTCTGGACGAAGATTTTGCCTTGGTGACTGACCCCATCGTCATCTTTGACGGTCGGATGGATACGGTTGAGATCATTGATGGCGGTCCAACGGCAACGATCACGCTGCTGGTCGAAAACCGATTGCGAGATTTAGAGCGCGCACGAACGCGACGATATACCGACGCGGATCAACAGGCGCGCTTTCCGAACGACAAAGGGCTGGAATACGTTCCGTCCCTTCAAGAAATTGACATCCCCTGGGGACGGGCAAAAGAATAAAAACAACGATCACAGATTGTTGATGTCTTTGTATTAGGGTAAAAAGGAAGGCTGAGAATGAAATTTTTTAATTTATGAAAAATAGTGAACTTAAAGACATAGACACCCCCCCGGCTGTGGTCGCTCCGACTGCGGCGCACGTTGCTCATGGATTAACGATTCCTGCTGTCAAAAGAATTGAGCTTTTTTCCGCAGATGACTGGGAAATTTTTGTTCAGGAATGGGCTCATGGTTTATCTCCGCAATATAATAATGTAAAGCGCTTTGCTGGTTCTGGTGATCAAGGCCGCGACATTGTTGGTTTTTGCGATGATAAAAATTTCCAGGGTGTCTGGGATCTTTACCAATGCAAGCGGTACGATGACAAGCTCAAGCCTTCGGAAATATGGATTGAACTTGGAAAACTGGTCTATCACACCTTTCAAGACAAGATTCAGCCGCCGAGAAAATATATGTTCATGGCGCCAAAGGGCGTGGGCTTGAAACTACAGAAGCTTCTCGTGGACGGCAATAAATTAAAAGAGCAGCTGCGGCTTAATTGGGAGGCACATTGTAAGGATACAATTGAGTCGGGAACTGAAATAAAGCTGGAAGGAGATTTTCTTGGCTATTTCGATGCGTTCGACTTTTCGATTTTTGGCTGGATGACAGCTCCGGATCTGGTTGAAGGGCACAAGAAAACACCATTTCATGCTACTCGATTTGGTGGTGGGCTGCCGCCCGCGCCGACGAAAGTAGATGTGCCTGACGAAATCCAGGAGAATGAAAGTCGTTATATTACGCAGCTATTCGAATCTTATACTGATCATAAGAAGGAAGAATTAAATTCTTACGAACATCTTGATAAGCATGATGACATGAGGAGCCATTTTGTGCGCTCCCGCGAAAGTTTTTATTCTGCGGAGCTTTTGCGGAATTTTGCCAGAGACAATGTGCCACCTGGGACTTTTGAAGCGTTACAGGATGATGTCTATCATGGCGTCGTAGACACCTGTGAGAAAGATTACGCAGATGGCCTTGAAAGATTGAGGACGACCCTTGCGACAGCGGTATCTTTACCGTTGGCAAGTAATCCGCTACATACGGCGACCACAACAAAGAATCGCAATGGCATATGCCATCAGCTTGCTAATGAAGACCGACTGCTTTGGGTAAAGAAGAAAAAATGACGCAGCCATCCATGAAAGTGAATACATTTAATAGCGCGCTGGAAATGGGGACACGCGTTGTTATCCTGCTGTGTGCGGCATATCCAGAATCGTTGGATGTACAAAAGATAATTCGCTTGGACTATCTCATGATTCATTCTGGGGATGTGGATGGTCCAGAAAGTTTGCATACACCAGTGCCACATCGATCTGGTGAGTTGCTGGTAAAGCATGAGCTTGTCCAGCGTGGCATTTATCTGATGATGAGTCGCGGCTTAATCAAGCAATTATCTGAGTCTGATGGATTTAAATATATGGCCGAGGATGAAGCTGGCTTGCTCATTTCTTCCTTTGAATCTGATTATTACAAGGAACTCAAAGAGCGTGCAGAGTGGGCAATAAAAAAATATGTTGCCCATTCTGTAATGGAACTGGATGTATTGGCACGAAAATTTTTTGGATCGTGGCATATGCAATTTCAAAATATAGAAAAGCCGGGACTTTAATTCATGACGAAACCATACCTTCAAATAACAAAACTCGGCTTTGTCTCTCCTACCAAGGCTCCGGCGGATCTGAATTTTTCCCCCGGCCTGAATATTATTCATGGTGCATCTGACACAGGCAAATCGTTTACACTTGATGCCATTGATTTTATTCTTGGAGCCAGTAAGCCCTTAAAGGATATTCCACAGCGGGTGGGCTATGAAAGAGTTTGGGCGGATTTTTCTGTTTCTAATGGCAAGAATATTCATATCGAGCGTGGTATCGATGGTGGCGATTTCTTAATATCTGAAAATGATGGAGACCAGAAAGAGTTAGCGGAAAAACATAATCCCAAGCGCGATGATAACATTTCTAAGTATCTGCTCTCGCTCATTGAGCTTGTAAATTACGAACTCAAAATGAATGCCGCAGGTAAAAAAAGAGGAGTCAGCTTCCGCGATCTATCAGATCTCATCATTATTCGTGAAGGCATCATTACAAAGGAAAATTCTCCAGCTTTAAGTGGACAATATCTTACGGCTACGCCAGAGAAATCGTTATTTAAGCTCCTTCTTACAGGTATAGACGATTCTGCCTTTGTGAGCGCAAAAAAGCCGAAAGGGGAGAGCATTAATCTTCAGCTTATTGATCAACTGATACTGGAATATAAAGTTGATCTTAAAGATGAGATCCCTTCGGTCGATGAGATTCAGGATCAATTGACTAAGCTGGAAGCGTCTATTGATGACCAGAATGATGCTGTTGATTCTATTCAGGGAGACCTGCAAGAAAGTCTATTAGCGAGAAATGATCTAGTTGAAAAAAAGGAATTTGCGCTTGCCAGATTAGATGAAACAGAAACTTTGCTGGAAAGATTTTCTCTTCTTGATAAGCATTATTCGAATGATCTTAAACGGCTTGAAGCTATTAAGGAGTCCGGCGTCCTTCTGAATTTCATTGAATCAAAGAACTGTCCATTATGCGGTGCTGTACCAGACAACCAGAATCATGAGCAATCCTGTGATGGCGACATTAAATCCGTTGTGGACGCAGCGGCTGCTGAAATGCTCAAAATCTTGCAGCTTAAGAATGAATTGAGAAAAACGGTTGATGAAATCACAAACGAACAAAAATCTCGTAAACAAGAATTGAAAGCTTACGATAAACAGTTCGATGAGATTCAAAAAAAGGTGGCGGAAAAGCTTGCCCCTAGCTTGGCGGAAAACCAGAATAGATTTTCTGACCTTGTAAAGAAACGCTATGAAGTTAGCCGTACAAAAGAAATTCTTGTTAAGATCGCGACCCTTGAGGATAAAAGAAGTCAATATAGTTCGAAGGAGAGAGGCGCATCGTCGGCGACAACGGCAGATACGGGGAATCTCCCTAAATCTGTTCTGGGCGATTTTAGCAAAAAAATTGAAGATCTTTTAACGGCATGGGGTTTTCCGAATGTAGATCGTGTCTATTTTGATGAGACAAAATTTGACATTGTCATTTCAAACAAGCCGCGCGGGAGTAGTGGGAAAGGGTTGAGAGCCATTACCCATGCTGCTTTCTCCATTGCTCTTCTGGAATATTGCGTTTCAAAAGATTTGCCACATCCAGGATTCGTTGTGATGGATTCACCTCTGCTGGCATACAGAGAGCCGGACCCTGGCAATGAGAATATTGAGAAAACAGATCTGAAAGATAAGTTTTATCGTTATCTTGCGAACATAAGTAAAGATTACCAAATCATCATTTGTGAAAATATTGCGCCTCCTGATGATTTGCAGGGCGCCAATATTATCCGCTTTACAAAGAATGCATCCATTGGTCGCTACGGTCTGTTCCCTCATACGGATGAATGACCCCTTAAGCTGATAATAAACCTAATTTTGTAAAACCGAAAAGCTCCCCTCGCGGAGCTTTTTTTATTTTTGGACATCTTCATGCTTAAACGACACGCGCACTGGCCGGAGGCTTTAGCCGCCGAGATAGCTCGCGCGTGGGCAAAGCCTTTCACATGGGGTGAAAATGATTGCTGTATTTTCGCTTGCGATTGCGTTCTTGCGATTACAGGGGCAGACCTTGCGGCATCGTTGAGAGGCTATCGAACCTTTGATGAAGCGCAAGCCATTTTAAAGCGATTTGGCGGTGTCGGAGCTGTCGCCGACGCTATGACGGGAATGCACGGCGTTCCTAGAATTCCAGCTTTGCAAGCGAAAAGAGGCGACGTCTGTCTGATCGATATTGGGCGCGGTGAAACGCTGGGCGTATGCGCGGGCGACCGGATTATCTGCCCAGGGCTTCGCGGCCTGGTCGCCTATCCATTGTTACAAGGTATCCGCGCATGGGAGATCGGTTAAATGCCAGCTGCAATTCCAGTTGTAGGTGCTGTCGCTGGCGCCTTCGTCAGCCATGCGGTTGGGGCTGCTATCGGCGGCGGCATTATCGGGTCAGTTGTTGGGGCCGTCGCAGGCGGCATTGTATCGACGGGCGTTTCTTATCTGGGGTCAAAGGCTTTCGGCAAGGAACCGGATAAGCCACGCATCACGGGTTCAAATGCAGCTTCATTCGCTTCGGACATCGCAGGCGGCGGTCGGACACAGATGGTGCGCCAGCCTATTACTTCGCACCGGATTGTTTATGGCCGGACTCGTGTAAGCGGACCTGTCGTTTTCATTCACAGCCGTCCTGCCAGCGACGCTAGTGATAAATTGGATATTTTGCATGTTGTCATCGTCCTGGCGGCACATGAAGTCGAAGCCATTGAAGATGTTTTCTTCAATGATGGCATAGTTGCGCTTGATGGAAATGGGGATGCCACTACTGATCCCTATAAACAGGGAAGCACAGTTTATGCCAGCGTTTATAAACATCTTGGTACAGCCAGCCAATTAGCGGACACCGTTTTGGTAGCCAATTCGGGTGGTAAATGGTCAAGCGGTCACAGGCTGCGCGGCCTTGCCTATGTCCATGCACAGCTGCGTTTTGATGAAAAAGCCTATGCAAGCGGATTGCCGAATATCTCGGCCCTTGTCAAAGGCCGGAAGATATACGATCCGCGCACGGAGGAAACCGAATGGTCTGAGAATGCCGCGCTGTGCATCCTTGATTATGTGATGGCCGAATTTGGCTTAAATGCATCGCTTGATGAAATTGATCTTAATTCCTTTATCGCTGCGGCAAATATTTGTGACGAGGAAGTAGATACGATTGACGGAACGGAAAGCCGTTACACTTGCAACGGCGTTGTCGATCTGTCGGCCAAGCCGCGTGACATTCTGGAAGATATGCTGTCCAGCTGCGCGGGATTTTTGACTTACACAGGTGGAAAGTGGCGTTTGAAAGTGGGGGCTTACAACGCACCCATGTACACGCTGGAAGCCCAGCATGCCCGTGAAGCGGTCATGTTAAAGCCGCATCGTTCACGCCGTAGCCTTATCAATACCGTGCGCGGCGCGTTCATTTCGCCGGACCATCAATGGCAGCCGACCGATTATCCAGAAATAAGCAATTCGGCTTATATGACGCAGGACGGGGACGAACAAACAGCGGCGACGCTGGATCTGCCGTTCACGCAATCACCCACTATGGCGCAGCGCATCGCCATGATCGCGTTAGAACAAAATAGAAGGCAGAAACAAATTCTGTTCCCTTCCAACCTGGTCGGTTTCCAGCTGGCGGCGGGCAATACCATCGCCGTCGATCTGCCACGCTTTGGCCTGGCTGGTCTGCCTTGTACGGTTACGACATGGGCGATGACGGAAGATTTGGGCGTTGATTTGACCCTCGATGAAGACGGGCCGGATATCTACGAATATTCGGTCAGTCAGCTCAAGAGTTTGGACAGTTCGCCGGAAGTGGTGGCGCCGAACAACGCCGACGTGCCGCCTGGCGCGCCGCGAAATATCGAAACAGAGGCCGGGGCTGATTATATCCACCTGTCTTGGACGCCAGTCACCGATAGCGATCTTCGCTACATCGAGGTCTGGGAACACGACGAAGACACGGATGATCCGCAATCGGACGCCTCAAGGATCATGGAAGTGTACGGAAGCGAATATACGCGAACCGGCCTGACAGGATCTTCAACCCGTTATTACTGGCTGCGGTCGGTCGACCGCTACGGCAACAAATCCGGCTTCGCTGGCCCTGTGAACGACACCACAAGTGGCGAAGCTTCCATCGTTCTCGTCTTGGAGTGACCACATGACAACCACTAAAAAAATCTCTGAACTATCGGACGCTGGTGAACTTTCCGGTGCCGAGCTTGTCCCAGTCGTACAGGACGGCGCGACCCGCAAGACGACCGTTGCTGATATTCGTGACGGGTTATCAGAAGAAGGCCACCATCATACGCTGTCCGATATCGCAGACGCGGGGACGGCTGCCGCAGCTGATGTCGAAGATTTCGCCACAGCCGCGCAAGGGGACAAGGCTGACACCGCCGTTCAGCCCGAAGACCTTGGCACAGCAGCTGCTGCCGATACGGGCGATTTTGCCACGGCGGCTCAAGGAGAAAAGGCAGATTCCGCCGTACAGCCGGAGGATCTGGGGAGTGCCGCAGCCGCCGACACAGGGGATTTCGCCACAGCCGCGCAAGGAGTCAAAGCCGACAGCGCGGTCCAGCCGGAAGACCTGGCCTATCCTGGCTTTTTAAATGCCATCGTTAACGGTGGCTGTGTCGTTTCCCATCGCGGCAATAAAGACCTAAGCAATTCATGGCAATATGGCCCTGTCGATCTGCTGGCCGTAAAAGCGGAAGGCACTGTGTCGGCGGGAACGATTAAGCAGGTCACCAGCGCGTTCAGTCTCGCGCAGACAGGCCACGCCTGTTTTGTAGAAAATGCCACCCTGACAGGATCCGGTGCCATCCTTTTCAGGCACCGTATCGAAGCCAAGGATGCAGCCTTGTTTTATAACCAGCCTGCATATTTTTCAGCTCGTACCTATCATGACTCTGGTGCGACACGGGATTGCGTGATGACAATCCGAAAGGCAAACTCCGCAGATGACTTTTCCAGCACCACACAAATTGATACGGAAACCGATACAGTTGCCAACGACACCAATGCTTCGATTGGTATGGCGATCAGCAATATGGGCGATTGCAGGAATGGTATCGAGATCGAAGTCAAAATCGAATGCGGCGCAATCACGACAAAAGACTTCTTCCTAGCCGAACAACAGTTAAGCGTTGGCAATACACCGCGACCTTTCGAGCTGCGGCCTGTCGCGCTTGAAACAAAGCTGGTGCATCGATATCTGCGGCCTATAGCTGGCATCATTGGTGTTGCAAACTCAGCAAGCAATATGCAGGCGATCTTAAGTCATCCCGATATGAGAACGGCACCGACTTATGAAGCCTTGGCGTCGCTTAATATGACGGATGGTTACACGGCTGATTTTAACCAGTCTGCGCCGAATATTGCGACCATCCATGAAAATACCGCCCACAGTGCGCGTGTGGACATCGCTTTATTTTCCGGCCTGACTTCTGGCCGCTTTCACATTCAACGCGGCACAAGCGCCATCATCCTCGCCAGCGCGGAGCTTTAAGCCATGCCAAAGAAGATCGATAGCATTCTGACCCCTGGTCAGAACGTCAATAAGCTCGACCTAAGAAAATATCTCGGCAACCGAGAGGTCGCCACCCCGCAGGATTATGGCGCTTATGGTGATGGGATCGTGGACGACACGGTTGCCATTAATACGGCTTTGCAAGAAAACCAGGCGGTCTTCCTTCCGCCAGGCACCTACCGAACCACCGCTGCCGTTGTTGTTCCATACGGGCGTATGTTATTTGGCATGGGCGATGTATCAGTGATACAGGCACGGGACTTTCCCTACGACCACATTGAGCAGCCGACATATCCGTCTACTTTTAACGCCATTGAGATTGTGGAAGGCTATTCCATCGTCAAGGATCTGCGTGTCGTTGGCGGCGGTTCTGGCATCATGCTCTACGGTCGTGACAGCCCATGCGTGAAGAACGTAATTGAGAACGTATCAATCTGGGATGCCAGCCAGGGACTTGTTTTCGATGGCTGGAATGACACGAACAAGCCTTGCTACTGGAATAACGCTAGTCGCCTCCTGATCGCAAGGCCGGAAATCAACGGCGTTCTTTTCACGACAACGCCGTCCGATTGGGAAGATCCCGACACTTTCGGCGACAGCCCGAACGCAAATAAGTTGCATGATGTGCGTGTCTATTCTCTGGGATCACCCATGTCCGGCAGCGGCTTTTTTATCAGCTCCGGTCGATATAACAATTCATTCTTCGATTGCGAAGCCAACGTCCATCCGTCTGCGGAGGCATGTTTCCGGCTGGGATTTGCAACCGACAATAACGTCATCGTCAATTTCTATGCCGAATGTCTGGGGCTGGCTCCTGGCATTCGTATCGACAACGGTTCGACAAACACATCAATCGTCAACCTCTTCTCAGCAACGGGCGGTGCAGCGATCTGGGATCCTACACTGCACGGTGAATATCAGGCTTACAACGCGGGCTATCCCGTCAAAAATTATCTTAAACAGACGCAGGTGCAAGACATCCATATCGAAGGGATGACCAGAGCCACGACTTTCATTGATCCGCCTGTCGATCATGAAGGCGACGTCTTCATTGACATGAAGCATACGTTCTATCTGCTGAGTTCCTTCAATCTGCCTTACAACGTGGTTTTGCCGAACGCTGGCGATGCTGGTGGCCGCTGGGTGACGTTTAAAAAGAACGATCTTCATGAAAACCCTATCACCATTAAGGAGCAGGATGGCCTCGGCCCAGATCGCCGTGAGCTGATCCTGTTGCAGCAATTCGATACGGTGACGCTGGTCTCCAACGGCGCGAACTGGTGGATTGTTGCTGATAACCGGACTCCGGCCTTAAGCACGTTCGTGGACAGTGTCCCCGTTTATGAATCCTTGATGCTGCATAGGGTTTATCTGGTTTCGGCTTTCAGTAACCAGGTGATCTTCCAGCTGCCAGCACCGTCTGCCGCTTCTGGCCGTATCGCCACGATCAAGAAAATTGATCCGTCATCCAACCATGTGAAGATTCAAATGGCGGGCGGCTCTGGTGGGCCTGATGCCCAGATCTGGGATCTGACGGCGCATTTTGCAGCAATGACAATCTTCTCTGATGGCGGTCAATGGGTCGTCCTCGACGCTTACTAAACCCCAAACAAAGAAAAGAGGTTCCCATGTCCTTAACGGAGTTAGGGCTGCTTTTTGCCGTCCTCGCGCATAGCGTGGCCGTCATTGCAGCTGCCATCAAACTGATCGCCTGGATCGTCAAGAAGCAGGCCGTCACGGACGAACGTATTCGACAACTGCAACATCAGGTCGATAACGATGTCACGGGCCGCCGTGTCGTGGGTGAAATGCGAAACGATATCGCTGTCATCAAATCACAGATGTCTGACATCAAGGTGGATCTGAAAACACTTCACGAGAAAGTGGGGTGATCCATGACCTATAAATTTTCACAGAAGTCAGAGAATCGCCTTAAACAACTGGATCCTATCTTGGTGCGGGTTGTAAGGCGGGCGTTATCGTTTCAGGTTATGGATTTTACTGTCCTTGAAACATTGCGCGATGAAGATCGGCAGCAGCAACTTATAAAGGCTGGCACGTCACAGACAAGCGACAGCCGCCACCTTGCCAATGATGACGGATTGGCCGAAGCCGCTGACCTTTTGCCTTATCCCTACAACGTAAATGGTGTGGATGTCTGGCAGGACAAACAACGCTTCGCGGTGCTTGCCGGATTGATGTATGCAGCTGCCGCCATTGAAGGCGCTCCGATCCGCTGGGGCGGTGATTGGGACTTTGACGGCAACAATGCCGACAGCAAATTTCATGACATGCCCCACTTTGAATTGCGGAGGATACGATGATAAAGCCCGATTGCAACGATCCCATCAAGGTACGGCGGACCTTGGCCTTCTACGTTTCCCTTTATGCCTTCCTGATCCTGCCGAATTTGCTGGTTTTTTATCACGCTCTGTGGGCAACGGAGGTCGATCTTTTGAAATCGATCCTGACCTATATCGGCGTTTTGGCAACTGGCCCCATCGGCGCTTATCTCTACGCAGCCCATAAGAACGGGAACAAAGAACGATGAAAAGTTTCATTCTGGATCACTGGAAAGCCTTTGGCGCGGGTCTTCTGGTGCTGATCGTTGCGGGGTTATTGGCCTGGCAGGATCACAAAATCAAAACTCTTAAAGAAGAACGGGACACGGCGCGCGCCAGTCTTGCCTCCTATCAGGCAGCTCTTACGGACTTGCAGGCCGACACGGCTGCAAAGATTGGTGCGCTGGAGGCCGAAAGCGGTCGTCAGACGGATCGTGTCAGAAATCTTGAACGGCTTTTAGGCCAAATCGAAGGAGCTAGTAATGAAAAGGATGGCATTGTTGCTCCCGTTCTGCGGGATGCTATTGACGGCCTGTACGGGACCAACGCCGCAAGTGAAGGTAATAAAGCCAGAAGTCCCACAAAGCCTTCTGTCCTGCGCTGACGCTCCGGTCCAGCCCGGCCCCGACAGTACACAGAAAGACGTGGCTGCATGGACGGTAAGGCTTTGGTTTGCCCATGCAGATTGCAAATCCAAGTTGCTGGCGGTTAAAGACGCTTTAGCGATCAGCAATTAGCGGCGATTTCTAAAGGCTCTGGCTTCTGGTCTTCCACAGAACCTGGAAAAGTCACATTTATCACATCGTTGTGGTGAATGCGCTGATGGCCCTTCGTAAAATTCTCTATTTTTGATCTTGCGGGCGGTGTCGATAACATTTTGCCGTGTTTGTGCCAGTTCTTGATCGTTCAGCTCAATCACTTTTTGCTGCTGATTGGGATCGCGTTCGCCGATATAACGGATAATTCCTCTATCAGGTTCAAACTCCAATTCATGCTTGGCAGCTAATCCATAAATACCAACCTGCTGACGCATCATTTCCGTAGAAAGACCGGAAGCTGACTGATCGGAATTTTCTCCTGACTTGAAATCAATAATCGTGACCCTTGGCGGATCATCCAGCCGCACAAGGTCAATGGAACCAGAAACCAAAAGATTTTCTTCTGCTATCAGCGTTTCAAATTCCTTCTCAGGCAAAAATTCCAGCGTGTTTAATTCCTCACTGTAATTGCGAATATACTGGGCGATGCCAACTTGGGCATTTCGCCGCATATTTTCCAGCGGATCTGATGTCGTATATCGCAGATAAAACTTCCCGCTTTGCGCCAGTTCCGTGGTCTTTTGCACCAGCAGTGCTTCGTCAGCAGCAAGCGCACCCCAGGCTGCGGGGTTTGTGTTTATTTCCCGCAAAAGGTTATGCACCGCCCGACCGTAACCGAACGCTTGATCGATGGTAGGGGTAAATCCCAGAACTTTCCTGAGATAATAATCATGCGGGCATTCAGTGTAATAATGAAGATCCGTAAAGCTGGTGACCAGACGCTCTTCTTTCTTCGTTTTTGTTTCACTATGGGTTAAAGATGCCCTCAGATCTGCAAGAGAAATATCCCTTCTGCCGCCCGCATTCTGGACCATCGTTACCAGAGGATCAAAGAACTGACGATTATTTCCACCTGATTTTGAGATAAACAAATACCTTTCGGCCCGTGTTAACGCCACATACATCAAGCGGCGTTCGCCGTCATAGTTTTGGTTATCTGCCAGCCGGCTAGGATCAACCGTCTGCAAAATAGCACCATCTAGAAACAAGTCAGGTGGAGTTTTGGCCCTGTTGCTGGGGAATCTTCTGGCTTTAATATCAGCGAGGAAAACTACAGGAAATTCTAAACCCTTTGATCCATGAATTGTCGAAATTGTTATTGCATTCGGCATGGTCAGCAAAGACGCATCGCTTGCCTTCGCCATTGAAATGCCTGCAACGGATATTGCAATAATCTGATATTTGAAATCATCCGGTGTAGTCCATCCTGGAGTTTCAATTCCTTTGATCAGCTTGCTGAATTGACCAACATGAAACAGGACAGATTCATGTGTTGCCGTTCCATCATCGATTCCTGACAATTCTGACTCTTCGATAAACCAATGCAAAATCTCTTGCGGGAAGATTCTGCGTGGGCGGTCATTTCGCCTCATGTAGCGAACGGCATCTGCGCTTTTTAATGTAGGAAATTGTCCAGCAAATGGATTAGTGCCGTCCTGATAAAGCTTATGATTCATTGCTTTGGCAAGCAGTGCCAGCCGTTCAGGCGCTCCGGCTTGTAAGACGCCGCGTGAAATAAGATCCGCGCCTGCGGCAAGGATGACGTTTTCTGGTGAAAAATTCGCCAGATTTAAATGCAGGCTTAATAGACCTTGGATGTCGCGTCCCATGAACTGATCAACATCTGCTGTTAATGCAAGGCAGGCGAAAAACAATAAAATTTCACTTTGTGAAAACAGATCTGGTCCGGCTTTAACTATGAAAGGGATATTCCTGTTTCGCAGTGAATCCATATAGGTTCTGACGTCTGTCGATGAACGCAGAAGAATGGCAACATCCTTTAAGCCAATACCGCGTGTGGTGTCTTTGTCATCGTGATTTGCGCCTGTGTTGGCCTCGTTATTCACTAAGCTATTGATGGAATCGGCAATCCAGTCAGCCTCAGCAACAGTATCTGTAAATGTATTTATAGCGACATGCACATCGGAATAATCCGTGCGATGCGTATTTCCATGTTGCATCAAAGGGTTCGGCAAAGAACCCAGCTGCTGAATTGTCTGTGACCAGGCATTCGCTATATCGATGATCCGTGGCGTCGAACGATAATTATTCCTTAGCTCAACGACTGTGCTGTCTGTCGCTGTAGTGAATTCTTGATGAAGGTCAGCCATAAGATCGACCCGCCCACCACGAAAACTGTAAATTGCTTGCCGGTGGTCGCCAACAGCTGTCAGATTGCCAGTATTGCCAATCAGATCCCGAACGATTTGTAGCTGAACAGGATTGGTATCTTGCACTTCGTCGATCACAATGTGCGTGTGTGTCTGCTGTGCCTGTGCCAGAAGCTCAGGGCGCCGCAAGAAAAGCCGCGCCAATTCGGATTGAATTGTCGAAAAATCTAAGAATCTTCGGGCGCGCATATATGCGTAATATCGTGCCGCCGTCACCGCGAAAGCGCGTGAGGAACTGTTTCTGCCAACATCAGTGCGGAGCGTTGCGCCACGGATCCAGTCATTTTCTCTGGCAACATCATTAGGCAGATCAGGTGAAAAGAGCTGAATATCAAGCTGGTTATGTTCATTCAATTGATCGTAGGTAGCGAAAAACTGTTTGATCGCTGCAAAGGCGCTCAAATTGGAAGCTGTTATTAAGGTGGCAAGATCTAAAAGAGGGTACGCCTTTTTCTGAAACAGCGCCAACCTTGCCACATCATCGATCATGTCGTGATCATAGAATTCATCTGGCGCTAAATCCCGTAGTTTCTTTAAGCAAAAACCGTGGATCGTGCCAACATACATGCCACCCAGGGTCGGATCCACGTCAGCAGGGCTTATCTTTTCAATCCATTTTCTGATGCGGAATTTTAGTTCCTCAGCAGCGGACTCAGTAAAGGTAAACGCAACGATCTGATCCTTGGGAACGCCATTGGAAACCCACCAGGCGACACGCCGTGCCATGACTTCCGTCTTGCCCGATCCCGCGCCAGCGACCACAAGGAGTTGTCTGGACGCATCCTGAACGGCGGCTTGCTGTTCAGCATTTAAATTTTCAAGCAACGTTTGCTGAACGGCGTTTGGCAAATTATTCTCCATATATTGTATTAAGCGAAGCTTTTTAAAATTTCTAAAGCATGAGCTTTAATGAAATTGGGCGGCAATGCATTGCCTATCATCTGCGCTACGGCGGATTTACCCTTCCGAATAGAAAAGTAGTAGTTTTTAGGGAAACTTTGCAAGAGCGCCGCTTCTCTTAATGTAATCGGTCGATGATAAGATGGGTGAATAAATCTTCCCTTCGATGGATTGGTGCATCCCCCTGTAATTGTTGGTGATACATCGTTCCACTTCATACGACCGTATACATCTTTAAACCCATCTGGAGATCGG
>JBFWTA010000010.1:0-20714 GCA_050248075.1 Bdellovibrionales bacterium
TTGAATCTGGGCGGGGGTTTTCAGCCTTGCCAGTTTTTCCGCGTGTTTCGGTGAAAGGCCAAGGCGAAGGCCGAACGCAAGGCGCCTTTTATAAGGTCTCAATGGATATTATAGATCGTGAGCAAAAGCAGCAGGACGCCGACAATTCCGATGCAATGCCAATAAATCAGCCTGACGAAGAAATGCCAGCCTTGCCGGTGACGATTGACCATCGCGGCGGTGACGTGCGGCTCGCGCGTGTGAGAAGGGTTTGCCATGACGATATCTCCTGATCCCCTGTTTTTATGGCGGCGCTTGAAATTTGGCAAGGGCGCTTGTCAGCGCGGATTGGCCAGGGCCTGGGCCGGGGCGTCGGCGCCGGTAATAAGGACGTGCTCCTCGAATACATTTACCCGGCCTTCGGCGATCATGCGGAGAGTCTGCGGATAAATTCTGTGTTCTTCCTTAAGCACCCGCGCGGCAAGTGTTTCCTCGGTATCGCCCGGCTCGACAGGTACCGCGGCCTGCGCGATGATCGGTCCGTGATCGACATCGGCGCGCACGAAGTGAACCGTGCAGCCGGCTTGCTTGTCGCCCGCTTCCAGCGCCCTTTTATGGGTATCGAGGCCGGGATAGGCCGGAAGCAGGGAGGGGTGGATATTGATAAGCCGGTCGCGCCACCGGTCGACAAACCATGACGTAAGAATGCGCATGAAGCCCGCCAGGCAAACCATTTGCACGCCATATTGATTGAGCTTCGCATCCAGCTCCCGCTCGAATTCTTCGCGCGAGAGATAGGAACGGTGGTTGATCACCTCGATCGGTATGCCGGCGGCGCGGGCGATCGCCAGGCCTTCGGCATCGCGGATATTCGAAACGACCACCGCGATACGCGCCGGATATCCGGGCTGGCGCGCGGCATCGATAAGGGCCTTCATGTTGCTGCCGCGGCCCGAAATGAGAATGGCGGTTTTCAGCATGGCCAGACCTTATCCGTGTTTTCCAGCGCGACCCGATGCGGCGAGGGGCTGGCGGTCACCGTGCCGATGCGGAAAACCGTTTCGCCGGCGTCGCCGAGAATTTTGGCGACCTGATCGGCATGAGCCGCCGCCGCGATGACTACCAGTCCGATGCCGCAGTTAAAGGTGCGCGCCATTTCCTGCGCATCGATATTGCCCTTTTTCGCCAGCCAGCGGAATACAGGCGGCGCCTGCCAGCTTTTGGCATCGAGCGTCACGCCGGTTCCTTCCGGCAGCACGCGCGGAATATTTTCCAGCAAGCCGCCGCCCGTAATATGGGCCATCGCCTTGACATGGCCGCCGCGCACGGCCTTGAGGGCGGACATGACGTAAATGCGCGTGGGTTCCAGCAAGGCCTCGCCCAGGGTGCGGGTCGTATCGAAGGGGGCCGGCGACTGAAAAGACAATTTTTCCTGGGCCGCGATTTTGCGGACCAGCGAATAACCGTTGCTGTGCACGCCGCTGGAGGCAAGACCGAGAACGGCATCGCCGGCGGCAACATCCTTGCGGGGAAGGATGCGGTCGCGCTCCACGGCGCCGACGGCAAAACCGGCCAGATCGTAATCGTTTTCCGCGTACATGCCCGGCATTTCCGCCGTCTCGCCGCCGACCAAGGCGCAACCGGCCCGGCGGCAGCCTTCCGCGATGCCTTTTACGATCTGCCTGCCGGTTTCGACATCCAGCTTGCCGGTGGCGAAGTAATCCAGAAAAAGAAGAGGCTCGGCGCCCTGGACAATCAGGTCGTTGACGCACATGGCGACCAGGTCGATGCCGATGGTGTCGTGGCGACCGGTTTCGATGGCAATCTTGAGCTTGGTGCCCACGCCGTCGGTTGTCGTAACCAGGATAGGGTCACGAAAGCCCGCGGCTTTAAGGTCGAACAAGGCGCCAAAGCCCCCCAAGCCCGCCTCCGCGCCGGGACGGGCGGTGGCTTTGGCCAAAGGCTTGATGGCTTCGACAAGGGCGTTGCCGGCGGCTATGTCGACCCCGGATTCGGCATAAGCGCCGCGGTCCCGGTTGGCAGAATTACTGGTTATGGCAACCTCCTTTAACCTCCGCTATAACAGGCCTCACCATAGCCGAACCCGGGCCGCCAATACAATGAGACTGCCGCTTATCCTGTTTGCCTTTTTATGGCTCCTTGCCGGTCCCGTCCTGGCCCAGGGAGGCGATGCCATGCTGTACGAGGTCAGCGACGTATCCGCCGACGTGACGGCCGACAGCGCCGCGCATGCGCGCGACCAGGCAATTGCGGAAGCGCAGCGAACGGCGCTGGAACAGCTGCTGTCCCGCCTCGGCGCGGATTCCTCGCTCGCCGGCGAGGCCGATGACGATACCATTGCGGCGCTGGTGAAAAACTTCGAGGTGCAGAACGAGCGCACGTCGAGCGTGCGGTATATCGGCGTCTTTACGGTTCATTTCCGGCCGGCGGCGACGCGCGAATGGCTGGAACGCAGCGGAACGGCCTATACCGAGACGCGCAGCAGGCCGATCCTTATCCTGCCCATCTATATGAGTTCCGGGCATCCGGTTTTGTGGGAAGAGCACACGCGCTGGTGGTCGGCCTGGGAAAATGCGCGCGGCGCCAGCCTGGTGCCGGTGATGCTGCCCTCGGGCGGCCTCGACGACATTGCGCTGCTCAGCACCGAAGAGGCCGCGAGCGGCGATGCAGAATCGGTAAAGGCGCTTATCGAAAAATACCAGGCGGGCGGCGCCGCGGTCGTCACCCTTAATGGCGATATCGAGAATCCCGGCGCGCCTTACAAGATTACGGTCAAGCGTTTCGATACCGAAGGAAATTCGGGAATCCCGACTTATCTCAATTTGCCTGCCGCCGCCGATAAAGCCGCCATCGACAACGCGCTGGCGCAGGCGGTCAGGCAATCGCATAACGTTCTGGAAAACAGCTGGCGGCAGGTGGTTGCCAGGTCCACCCAGAGCCCGGCCGAACATTTGCCGGTTGTTGTGCCGATCGACAGTCTGGACGAGTGGACGTCTATCAAGCGCAAGCTGAATAATGTGCGTTCGATCGAACGTGTCAACGTTATTACCCTTGCGCGCGGCACGACGAATATCGAGATCGAGTTTCGCGGCGGGATCGAGCCCTTGCAGGGCGAACTGGAACAACACGGGCTGACGCTGGTTCAGGATATGGCCAATGGCGTGTGGACTTTGCAGACCGCGCTATCCGAAACGCCGCTCTAGGGGAAATTGAATGCTGCGCCTTGGACTGCAAACCCGTTTCTGGGTTATCACGCTAATCGTCGCGGTGGCGGCGTTCTGGATTCTCCAGCCGGTCCTGCTGCCGTTCCTGATCGGCATGGCGGTCGCTTATTTCCTCAATCCCGTCGTGGACAGGCTGGAAAGCAAGAAATGGCCGCGCTGGCTCAGCGCCACCGTGGTGCTGAGCTGTTTTGCCCTTGCCCTCTTTTTGCTCTTTCTCCTGATCGCGCCGCTTCTGCAAAAACAGATCGGGACCCTCATAAGTTCCGTGCCTGGTTATGTAGAAAAACTGCGCACGCATTTCATCCCCTGGATCGAAAACTGGCTTTCGCGTTTCCCGCAGGAAGATGTCGACCAGATACACCAGGCGGTCGGGCAGAATGTCGGCAATGCCGCGGGGTTTGTGGCGAATGCCGTAAAAAATATTCTGACAAACAGCCTGGCGCTGCTCGATCTTCTGGCGCTGCTGGTTATCACGCCGGTCGTCGCGTTTTATTTCATGCGCGACTGGCCGGGCGTTATCCGCACGTTCGATGCCCTGATCCCGCGCCGGCATTATGACGTGGTGGCGGAACGCCTGCGGGAAATCGACCGCTCGCTGTCGGGCTTCGTGCGTGGCCAGGCGCTGGTCTGCCTGGCGCTCGGCATTATTTATGGCGGCGGGCTTACGCTCACCGGACTTCAATACGGCGCCGCCATCGGCGTGATCGCGGGCATCCTTTCGTTCATGCCCTATATCGGCACCGGCTTTGCCTGGATCACCAGCATCATTCTGGCCCTCGTGCAGTTCGACGACCTTAACCGTCTTGGGTTTGTGATCGGCGTTCTGGTGCTGGGGCAGATCCTGGAAACCTATGTGCTGACGCCGCGCCTGGTCGGCAGCCGGATCGGGCTGCATCCGGTTTGGGTGCTGTTTGCCCTGCTGGCCGGTGGGCGGCTGGCCGGTTTTGTCGGTGTGCTGATTGCGGTTCCCGTCGCCGCCGTGATCGGCGTACTGGTGCGCTTTGCGCTTCAGCAATACCGGCAAAGCCCGCTTTATAACGATCCGTTGGCGCCCACCAAGCCATGACGCGGCAATATCCCCTGCCATTGCCTCACCGCGAAGCGTTGGCGGCCGATGATTTTTTTGTTACCAACAGCAACCGCGAGGCGCTGGGCTGGATCGACAAATGG
Organism: Bdellovibrionales bacterium; assembly: GCA_050248075.1. Lineage (GTDB taxonomy): Bacteria > Pseudomonadota > Alphaproteobacteria > UBA9219 > UBA9219 > JBFWTA01. The sequence goes on from JBFWTA010000010.1 coordinate 4,395, forward strand.
CCGGACTGGCCCGCGCCCTGCCTGACGATTTACGGCCCGGCGGGATCTGGCAAGACGCATCTGGCGCATGTGTGGCAGGAACGCAGCCGCGCAAAATTCGTCGCGCCCGAAAACATCTCGCGGGATCAGGTCGGCACGCTTGTGATGACCAACAATATTATCGCCATCGACAACGCCGGCGCGGTTGCCGGAAACCCCGCGCGCGAGCAGGGTCTGTTTCATCTATATAATATAGTGCGCGAGACGAAAGGCTGGCTGCTGCTCACGGCGCGGCTGGCGCCGGCGCAATGGCGCATCGGGTTGCCGGATCTGCGGTCGCGGCTTCTTGCCGCGCCGGCGATAGCGCTCGGCGCGCCGGACGACGAATTGCTCTCGGCGCTTATGCTCAAGCAGTTCGGCGACCGGCAGCTGGCGGTCGGCGCCGATGTGATCGATTTTCTGCTGCCGCGCCTTACGCGCACGCCGGAAGCCATCCGCGATATCGTTTCGGCGCTCGACCGCGCGTCGCTGGCCGAAAGTCGCGGCATTACGGTATCCCTGGCCCGCCGAATCCTCGAAAGCATGAACGCTTCCTAATTGCGGATTGGGGCGCTAACATCGGCCTATGCTGCGTCATATCGCATGGTTCAACGAAGCGCCGGTCGCGCCGGTTCCCGAAGGAGGCCTTACCTCCGACGATGAAAACGTGCGCCGGCGCTGTCTTGCTCCGGCACGGGCAATCGAGGATCGCGGCGTCGGCTGCTCGGTGTTCGGCAATCTTCACGATGCCGATCCGGTACAGGTCAGCCGTCATTTGCAGAAGCTGAACGCCGACATTGTTGTGATCGGCGATATCTCCGGCCCGTCGCGCCTGCGCCTCGCGCGGGCGGCTAAGCATCTAGGCTGTTACGTCGTTGCGGATTTCAGCGGCAAGGAAAACGACGACGCGGCTTTGCGCCAGCTTGCGCAGCTCGCCGACCAGGCGGTGGCGTCCACGCCGAAAATGGCGGCGATGATCGAGCAATGCACGGGCGCGGCGCCGATCATCATCCCGAATTGCGACGATAAGGAAGACGGTCCGCGCTCGCCGGACGCCATCGCGCAATTGTGGCTCGACTGTTTCCATCACATCAAGCTGAAACCGTCGGCGGGCGCGAATACGAATATACCGGCGTAAGTCCGCTCGGCACGGATGCTGGCGCCGGGCAGGCAAATATTTTCTCTTACTGAATCCACCCCCCACCTGACCTCCCCCCTCAAGGGGCTTTGCACAAAAACTATCGGTTAGCGTCACCCCCCGCGACAGCGGGGGTCCATCTCCGATTGGTTCCAACCGGGATTAATCTTGAAAATCAAGCGCTGGCGGACAGAGCGGGTGATGGTTGCCCGCTTTCGCGGGCATGACGGTGTTTCTTTTGGGGCTTTTTGTGCAAAGCCCCTTCCGCCTGCGCTCTGCGAGCTTCGGCGGACCTGTGTTCCCAGACCCGGCGAAGCCTTGGCGTAGCCGGGCGAGGGGGGAGGAACCCATAAGGCGATGCCGGTCGTTACTGAAATTTTTTTCCAGATGGCACGGTGCAGTTCCCCTCCCCTCGAGGGAGGGGTTAGGGGTGGGGGCCGGACGTTAGCCGGGGAGTTGGACGTAACGACAGATTTCAACGCTAACGTCTCGCCCCCTCTCCTGTCCTCCCCCTCAAGGGGGGAGGAACCCATAAGGCAATGCCGGTCTTGAACGGATCAAAAATTCTGTATGGCCATTTGTTCTTCTCCCTTCCGCCTACGCTCTTTGAGCTTCGGCGGACCGGGAAACCAGACCCGGCGAAGCTCTCTGGCGTAGCAGGGTAAGGGGAAAGAATAAAAACCTGCCGCCCCGCCGTGACCAGACGTCACCAAAAAGCCACGTGTTGCTTTGCATAGGGCCCGGCAACAAGTCCGCGACCTTCATGCCCCTAATCCTTGCGCCGGCGAACGGTTACTGCCGGGCTCAAGAGCCATGGAGGAGATAATATATGTACACATCACACGTGTCAATGTTTATTTCACACTAATAATGAGATTTTTCCAATATAAGGGGCAGGTAATTGCCCGTTTGGGGTAGGGCGGGGCGGCCCGTTACAAAAATTTACCCGACGGCGCGCACGAAACCTTCCATCACTTTTTTGAGGCCGGCCTTGTCGAAATTGATTTCCAGCTTGTCGTGGTCGATGCGCTTTATGGTGCCGTTGCCGAATTTTTCGTGAAACACGCGGTCGCCTATGTTCAGCCTGCCTTCGCGTTTCGGCGGCAGGATTTCATAAGCTTTGCCCTCGATTTCGGTGGGGCGCAGGCGCGGCGGGATCGAGGATCGGCCTTGCCCGGCACGAATTTGCTCCCACAGCGGCGGCACGCGCTCGCGTTCGGCGCGGCCCCATGAATTGCCGCCGGAAGAATGCGCGCCGCCGCCGATGGTCGATTGCCGCTCGATATGCTCCGCCGGCAATTCGCCGATAAAGCGCGAGGGCAGGGCGTTCATCCAGCTGCCATGCATCTGCCGGTTGGCGACATGGCTGATATAGGCACGTTGCCGCGCGCGCGTGATGCCGACATAGGCCAGCCGCCGCTCCTCCTCCAGCCCCAGATTGCCGTTCTCGGCCAGCGACAGGCGGCTCGGAAAAATTTCCTCCTCCCAGCCCGGAAGGAATACGATGTTGAACTCCAGCCCCTTGGCGCCGTGAAGCGTCATGAGGCTGACCTGCTCGCCCGCGCTTTTTTCGGTGGCTTCGAGCACGAGGCTGACATGTTCCAGAAAGGCGGGCAGGGTATCGAATTCCGCCAGCGCCGTGACCAGTTCCTTGAGGTTGTCGAGCCGCCCCGGCGCATCCGGCGATTTGTCGGCCTGCCACATGCCGGTATAACCGGATTCGTCGAGCACCAGCCGCGCGACTTCCTGATGCGGCATGGTTTTCAGCAATTCGCGCCAGCGCGCGAGGCTTTCCATGAAGGCGCGCAAGGTGGCGCGCAATTTCGGTTTCAATTCGTCGGTTTCCACCAGCCGTGCCGCGGCTTCGTTCAGGGAAATCCGCGCTGAGCGCGCGAATTGATGCAGCTGCTGAATTGCCGCCGGCCCTACGCCGCGCTTGGGCTGATTGATGATGCGCTCGAGCGCCAGATCGTCCTCGGGCGAGGCGAGCAAACGCAGATAGGCCATCGCATCCCGGATTTCCTGCCTTTCGTAAAACCGCGCGCCGACCAGCACGCGATAGGGAATGCCGAGCTGGATGAATCGTTCTTCGAAATGGCGCGTCTGGAATCCGGCGCGCACCATGACGGCCATTTCGTTGAGCGGAATTTTGGCGCGCTGCATCGCCTCGATTTCGTCGGAAACCCAGCGGGCTTCCTCCTCGCCGTCCCATAGCGTGCGCACCTGAATCTTCGATCCCATTTCAGCGGAGGTCCAGAGCGTCTTGCCCAGACGCTGCTGGTTTCGGGCGATCAACTGCGATGCCGCCCCAAGAATGTGGCCGGTGGAACGATAGTTTTCCTCGAGCCGGATAACCGTCGCGCCCGGAAAATCTTCTTCGAAACGAAGAATGTTGCCGATCTCCGCGCCGCGCCATCCATAGATCGACTGATCCTCGTCGCCGACGCAGCAGATATTGCGCCGTGCCTGGGCCAGAAGGCGCAGCCAGAGATATTGCACGACGTTGGTGTCCTGGTATTCGTCGACCAGAATGTAGTGAAACCGTTCCTGAAATTGCGCGAGGATATCGGGATGCTTTTTCAGCAATGTCAGGTGATGCAAAAGCAGGTCGCCGAAATCGCAGGCGTTGAGTTCCAGTAGGCGCTGTTGATACATCGAGTAGATTTTGGGCAGCTTGCCGTTCGCAAGCTGGCCGCGCTCGTTCGCGACGTCTTCGGGCAGAAGGCCGCGGTCCTTCCAGCGGCTGATGACCGCCAGCACCACGCGCGCCGGCGATTTCTTGTCGTCGATGCCTTCGGCTTCCAGCAATTGCCTGACAAGCCGGATCTGGTCGTCGTCGCCGATGATCGTAAAGCTGGGCTTGAGGCCGACAAGTTCCGCATGCGGCCGCAGCAGCCGCGCGGCGAGCGAATGGAAGGTGCCGAGATACCAGCCTTCCACCGACCGCCCCAGCATTTCACCGACGCGATTCCGGATTTCACCGGCCGCTTTGTTCGTAAAAGTTACGGCCAGAATTTGCCCCGGCATCGCCTTGCCGGTCGCCAGCAAATGCACCAGCCGCGAGGTCAATACACGCGTTTTCCCGGTGCCGGCGCCGGCCAGCACAAGCACGGGCCCATCGGCGGCCTCCACCGCTGCGCGCTGGGCCGGATTGAGGCCCTGCCAATAGGCGGGCTCCTCGGGAATGGATAGGGCGGTTTGCATGTGACAGAAAAGTTATCAGAAAATTTCCGCCGGGGAAAGGCGAAGCTTGATATATGCTCGCTAAATCGGCGGCGTTTCCTGAGTTTCCGGCTCTTTATCGGCGCGCGCCTTGATCTCCGCCATCTGTTCGGGGGTGAGGATTTCGCTGACGACTTTGTTGCGGCCGGTCTGCTTGGCTTTGTACAGGGCGCTGTCGGCGCGGGCGATGAAGCTTTCGGCGTCCTCGACCGGGCAGTATTCGGCGGCGCCGATGGAAATGGTGACGACGCCCAGCGTTTCGTTAGTGCTTCGTTTCTTGATCTGCTTGGTGCCGAGGCTGGCGCGCAGCTGGTTCGCGACTTTTTCCGCGTCGCTGACGCGCGTTTGCGGCAAAAGGATAACGAATTCCTCGCCGCCGTAACGCGCGATCACGTCGCGGCCTTTCAGGTTTTCCACCAGCGTACGCGCCACGAGCCGCAGCACCTGGTCGCCGATGAGGTGGCCGTAAGTGTCGTTGAATTTCTTGAAGAAGTCGATATCGACGATGAGCAGGGTGAGAGGCTGTCCGTTCGAGGTGGCTTCGTCGATTGATCGCGCCAGCTCGGTGCTGAAGAACTTGCGATTGCCGACCTCGGTCAGCGGGTCGATCTGCGATTCCTTGTGCACGGCGTCGAGATTGAACCGCATTTCCGTGAGCTGTTCGTTGGTCTGCGCGAGCTGCGTCTGCAGGCGCTGGTTCTGCTGGGCGATGACGCGCGTTTCGGTGGCGACCTTGGTGACGACCTCGCGGATTTGCTCGATGGAATCCGAAGCCGTCAGTTTTCCTTCGAATCCCTCGAGGGTTTTGCCGAATTTTTCGGTGCCGGCGCCGGCGGCGTCCAGCACGCCCATGACCTTGTGGATTTCCGCCTCGATCTTGGCATTCGCTTCCATAAGCACCTTATGCTCGGCCTGCAGGCCGAGATGCGCGTTATAGAGGTCGTTGCACTGCGCCTGCGTCAGCGTGCCGTTCTGCTGCAGCAGCAGGTCCATCGCCATTTTGAGATTGGCGTTAGTGCCGGCGTGATAATAAAAATAGAGCGCGAAGTTATCCGGCAGCGGCGCGAGGCCGTCGCGGATCAGATGTTCCATCGCCTGCCGGGCCCAGCTGTTTGCCTGGTGTGTTTCGCCGCCGATTGCCACGGGGATGCCTTGAACCTGAAAAACATTTGCCCGACGGCGCCATGCCGCAGGCTGGAGAAGCAGATAGGCTAATGCAAGGTGGTTACCAGCTTGTTAAGGTCCTGTAATAACTTAACAAAAAAAGGTATGGGGTTGCCAAATCAGGGCTATTCCGCACTCATGGGTATAGCTTCGGGGGGCTCGGTTTTGAGGCGCTTCATGGCAAGCTTGTTGAGGCCGTGGATATAGGCGCAGGCCGAGGCCACCAGCGTGTCATGCGAGGCGGCCTGGCCGTTCACGGTGCGGCCGTCTTCCTCCAGCCGCACGGTCACTTCCGCCTGGGCGTCGGTGCCTTCGGTAATGGCGCTGACCTGATATAAAAGAAGGTTGGCGTTGTTGGGAATAAGTTCGCGGATCGCGTTGAAGGTCGCGTCCACCGGGCCGTTGCCGGTGGCCTGGGCGCTCATGACCTTGCCGTCGATGGAGATTTCGAGTGTCGCGCTTTGCGGGCCCTTGGAGCCGGCGCGTACCTCCAGCGATACGAAACGGGCGCGGTCGTTGGCGCGGGCGGCTTCGTCGTCCACCAGCGCCATGATGTCTTCGTCGAAGATTTCCTTTTTACGGTCGGCGAGATCCTTGAAGCGGGCGAAGGCGTCGGTGAGCGCGTTATCGCCGAGTTCATAGCCCAGTTCCTGCAGCTTGCTGCGGAAGGCGTTGCGGCCGGACAGCTTGCCGAGCTTGAGCGAGGTTTTCGTAAGCCCCACCGATTGCGGCGTCATGATTTCATAGGTCTGGCGGTTCTTGATCATGCCGTCCTGGTGGATGCCGCTTTCATGCGCGAAGGCATTGGCGCCGACGATGGCCTTGTTCGGCTGCACGACGAAGCCCGTGACGCTGGAGACGAGATGCGAGGCGCGCGTGAGATTTTCGGTCTTGATGTTGGTTTTGAACGGCATCAGGTCCTGACGCACACGCATGGCCATGACCACTTCCTCCAGCGCGGCGTTGCCGGCGCGCTCGCCGAGGCCGTTGATGGTGCATTCGATCTGGCGCGCGCCGCCGATGACGCCCGCCAGCGAATTGGCGACGGCCAGGCCGAGATCGTTGTGGCAATGCGTGGACAAAATCGCCTTGTCGATATTCGGCACGCGGGCGACCAGCATTTTGATGAGATCGGCGTATTCCTGCGGTGTCGTGTAGCCGACGGTATCGGGAATGTTGATTGTGCGCGCGCCGGCCTTGATGGCGGCTTCGACGCAGCGGCACAGGAAGTCGTGTTCGGTGCGCGTGCCGTCCTCGGCGCTCCATTCGATATCGTCGGTGAGGGAGCGGGCGAGGGTGACGCTGTCTTTCACCGCCTGCAGCACCTTTTCCGGCGGCATGTTCAGCTTGTGCTGCATATGCAGGGGCGAGGTGGAGATAAAGGTATGAATGCGTCCCCGGGCCGCGGGTTTGATCGCTTCGCCGGCGCGTTCGATGTCGCCGACCTGGGCGCGGGCAAGGCCGCAGACGGTGGAGTTCCGGATGATTTTTGCGATGGAATGCACGGCTTCGAAATCGCCCCTGGAGGCGATGGGGAAGCCGGCTTCGATGACATCGACGCCGAGCTCTTCCAGAACGCGGGCGATGCGGAGTTTTTCCTCGAGATTCATGGCGGCGCCGGGCGATTGCTCGCCGTCGCGCAGGGTGGTGTCGAAAATAATGACGCGCTGGGCTTCGGACTGATTAGGGGCAGTTTTTATGGAATCGGTGTTCATAATTCTTTTTAGCCTTTTGTGTGCGACGCAGCAATATAGCAATAAAATTACTGATTGATCAAATTATAATTCATTTTATTTCGCAAGTAAACAAAAAATGGCTGCATTCATGGGCTGACTCTACAATTTTTTCAGATAAACAACAGGTAATTAGCTGTAACAAGCGGAAGCTCCAGGTTCCTGTTTTGTAACACAAGCGGTAGTTGCAGCTTCCGCTTATGCCGGCAGGAACGGTCGTGTTATTAAATATCCCGACTCATTAAGGGAAGTATCACATATTTTGCCGTGGATGTCTACAAAAAAATTCAACGCCTCGTTTGCCATCGGGGATATGGTTTGGCTAACTTCGGCATTCTTCTGATGGCGGAATCTTTCCATGAAACTCAATCTCGGTTGCGGCCACCGGCATAAGCAAGGCTGGGTGAACGCGGATAAATATCCGCCGGCCGATATCCTGCACGATCTTGAAAAAACGCCGTGGCCGTGGCCGGACAATTCTTTCGATGAAGTCGTTCTGTGCCACGTGCTGGAGCATCTGGGGCAGACGCCGAATTCGTTTCTTCAAATCATGCAGGAGCTTTACCGGATCTGTGCCGGCGGCGCGCTGGTGACGATTACGGTCCCGCATCCGCGCCACGAGTTTTACCTGAACGACCCGACGCATGTGCGGCCCATCACGCCGGAAATCCTGGCGATGTTCAGCAAAAAACAATGCGAGAAGTGGCTGCAGGAAAACCGCGCCAACTCGCCGCTGGCTTTGCAGATCGGCGTGGATTTCGAGCAGGTGAGCCTCAACGCGGTGCTCGACCCGCGCTTCGAGGGGAAAAGCAACGATGAAATTGCCGCGGCGATTGTGGGGCAGAATAACGTTATCTGCGAAATGACGATTGGGTTGAGGGCGGTGAAGTAACGGTCAACCGTGGCTGCGAGCGGTCAACGCGGAACAGGCTTATCGCCGTCGGGATTGCTGCCTTTTTTATAGGAGATAGGAGGAAGAGGTTTATTCATCTCCCTTGTCATCCCGGGGGGACAATCGGGCTTTGTGTTCGGAGCAGGAAAGAAGCAGCCTCTATGCTTTTGGGCTAATTCTTTATGATACTTTTTCGCAGCCGCACGTAAATCCTCGTAAGGGTCTTTTAGTGCCGATATGGACGGTTGTGTAAACGATGTCGTTAATGGCTGTATTGATGCAGGAGGTTCAGCTTGAGCTGGATTGGGGGCGCTCGGCGCGACTGATTGCTGTTGCTGCGCTATTGGCGGGGGTTGCGGCGGCGATAGGATTTCAGGTTGTGCGGGCGGGCTAAGGACATCAGGGGCCGCTTGAATTAAAAGATGCGTGCCGAAAATATTGTAATAGGTGACAGGAACTATGGGGAGTTCCTTTGGCCAGCCTGAAAATTTTACGGGATTCACTGTTAATTTCAAAGAGCTTCCCAACCGTCGGTCTGCGGTACGGCCAAACGTATCGCCGAATCCCCTTGGGGTAAGAGTAACATTATTCCGGCTAAGCGTGATTGAGCCATGGCAAGGATTTAAGGCTATGTCGAGTTTCTCGCCCAATCCGGTAAGCGGTATGTTGTGGTATCGCTTCAGGCTAAACCATTCATCTTTTTCTGAACCGCAGCTGTATTGAATCTGCAGGTCCTCATTTGCGAGGGCCTGACCCTTGAAATCATTGGTGTTGACATGGGTAACAAATACATCGTGCTTGGCGGTGGGAAAGGGCCAGCATAAGAGAGTTACCGATATTGCAGCAAACGCACCGATACGGCGGCTTTTTGCTTCCTTGTTTAAGCGGATAAAATATTTTCCGGCTTCCGCCAAAGATTCTCCAGACGGTTCCATAATTTCGCCCTTCAAATTAATATTTTAAAACGGCCATTTGATAATCAAACAAATCTTCTTATCAGAAAAATTGTGAAAGTATTACCGCCAATCGTTTCGTTTTAGCAAGAAAAATGAGCGCAATTATATAAATATTTCAAATACTTAATCCATGTAACAATCCGTAAGAAACCTTGCTTTGAACCCCGGGCGGCAAAAGCATAAAACCGGGAAGTGCTTGATTCCGTTCAGGCTTCGTTTGTTCCGCAAATTTGGGTAATGCCCGTGACACTTGAAATTCTGACCGCTCCCCGTCATGAAACGAGCGAAGGTTTTTCGCCTTCGGCGCTGGTTGCGGCGGCGCCCGTTTTGCAGCGCACATTGCGCGGCACGGCGTCGTGCTCGGGCATTGGCGTTCATTCCGGCGACAAGGTTGCGATGCGTCTGGTTCCCGCGCCTGAAGATACGGGCGTGGTGTTTATCCGTACCGACCTTAAAAACGGCGCGCGCAGGATCGAGGCGCGCTGGGACAATGTGGTCGATACGCGGCTGTGCACGGTGATCGGCAACAAATCCGGCGCGCGCGTGGCGACGATCGAACATCTGATGGCGGCGCTGCGCGCCTATGACATCGACAATGTTTACGTCGAAATCGACGGCGCGGAAGTGCCGGTGATGGACGGAAGTTCCGATTATTTCGTGTTCCTGATCGAAATGGCCGGCATTCAGACGCAAAAGACGCCACGCCGCGTAATCGAGGTTCTGCGCCCGGTCGAAATCCGCAGCGGCAACAAGCTCGCCCGCTTCACGCCCGCGCAGGAAAGCCGTTTCAGCTTCGATATCGAATTCAATCGCAAGCCCATCAAGGACCAGAGCTACGAATTCACGCTGTCGCCCAACGGTTTCAAGAGCGAGATCAGCCGCGCCCGCACCTTCGGCTTCTTCGAGGAAGTCGACATGTTGCGCCAGCAGGGGCTTGCCCGCGGCGGGTCGCTGCAGAATGCCATCGTCATCAAGGACGAAAAAATTCTCAACGAAGACGGATTGCGTTACGCCGACGAATTCGTGCGCCATAAACTTCTCGATGCCGTGGGCGATCTTGCGCTTGCCGGCGCGCCCATCCTCGGCCATTTCCACGGCTATTGCTCGGGCCATGCCCTGAATAACCAGCTTCTGCATGCGCTGTTCGCCGATCCACTGGCATGGCGCGAGATCGATGCCGAAGAAATGCCGCAATTGGCGGTTGCCTAGGCGCTTAACACCCTCGAAGCCTGTGCTATAACCGGGTCATGATGACCCTGCCTGATTCCGGCCTCTGGCGCCGCGCCGCTACACTTGTGCTCGTTCTGGTTCTCGCCGCCTGTGCCGGCGACGATAAGGACAAGCCGCCGCCCGAAGAGCCCGTCGAGCGCCTGTATAACAAGGCCGCCGATATGATGGACCGGGGCGATTACAAGGACGCCGCCAAGGCCTTTGCCGAAGTCGAGCGCCAGCACCCGTATTCCCAATGGGCCACCCGCGCGCAGCTGATGGAGGCCTATGCCAATTATCAGGCGCTGGATTACGACGCGGCGGTCAATGCCGTCGATGCCTTTATCCAGCTGCATCCGGGCAACAGCGATATCGCCTATGCCTATTACCTGCGCGCGCTTTGCTATTACGAACGCATCGCCGATGTCCGCCGCGACCAGGGCTATGCCCGCGACGCGCTCAAGACATTGCAGGACGTGATCAACCGTTTTCCCGATACGGTCTATGCCAAGGATGCCGTGCTGAAGGTGGCGCTGGTCAACGACCACATGGCGGGCGCCGAAATGGAAGTCGGCCGCTGGTATCTCAAGCAAAAGCTTTATATCGCCTCGGTCGGGCGGTTCCGGACGGTGGTCGAAAAATATCAGACGACAAGCCATGTGCCGGAAGCCCTCGAGCGCCTGGTCGAAGCCTATCTCGCCCTCGGCATCACCAAGGAAGCCAAGGCGACGGCGGCGGTTCTGGGGTATAATTTCCCGGGCAGCGACTGGTATCAGGATGCCTACCGCCTGCTGCAGCGGGAAAAGCTTGCGCCGGAACCGGATAAAAAATCGTGGGTCAGCAAGATCTTTTAGGCTGGAAGAACGGAAATTTTATCAAAACGAGACTTTTTTGGCTTTGAGGCTGCGAAATGTTAACTCGCCTCATCATCAACGATGTGGTGCTTGTCGATAAACTGGCGGTGGACTTGTCGCCGGGGTTGAATGTGTTCACCGGGGAAACCGGCGCGGGAAAATCCATCCTGCTCGATGCGCTCGGGCTTGCATTGGGCGGTCGCAGCGACGCGGCGCTGGTTCGGGCGGGGGCCTCGCAGGCCTCGGTAAGTGCCGAATTCGACCTGCCGCCGCGACACGGCGTTTATGGGCTGGCGGAGGAGCAGGGACTTGCCGCCGGCAATCCGCTCGTGCTGCGCCGCGTGATCGGCAAGGACGGCAAGAGCCGCGCTTTCATCGACGATCAGCCCATCAGCATCGGCCTGTTGCGCAGGTTCGGCGAACAGCTGCTTGAAATTCACGGCCAGTTCGAGACGCATGGACTGCTGGATGCCGCCACGCATCGCGGGTTGCTGGATGCCTTTGCGGCGCATGACGGGCTGAAGCAAAAAACAGCGGCGGCCCATGGCGCATGGAAGGAAGCCCAGGAAAAGCATCGCATCGCCGCCGAAAGCTGCGAGCGCGCCAAGGCGGAAGAGGATTTCCTGCGCGCGGCGGCGGCCGAGCTCGATGAGCTGGACCCGGAGGAAGGGGAGGCCCAAGCCTTAGCGGAGCGCCGCACCGGCCTGCAGCACCGCGAAAAAATTCTCGATGCCCTGCAGGCGGCGCAGCAATCGCTGGACGGGGAACGCGGTGCCGCGGCCGGGCTGGCGCAGGCGGGAAAGGCGATGGCGCGCGTTCTGGATAAGGCGCCGGGGTTGCAGGACATTCTTGCCGCCATCGATCGCGCAAGCAACGAAGCCGCGGAGGCCAGCCAGCAGCTTGACCGTTATCTTGTCAGCCTCGACGCCGATCCGGACGCGCTGCAGCGTATCGAGGAAAGGCTTTTCGCCCTGCGCGCCTGCGCCCGCAAGCATGGGGTGGCGGTGGAGGCGCTGACGGAGCTGCGCAGAGACATGGTAAAAAAACTCGGTTTGCTGACCGATGCAGGCGACGGGCTGACGGCGCTTGCCCGGGCCGCCGCCGAAACGCGCAGGATTTATGTCAAGCTGGCGGAAGAATTAAGCGCGAAGCGCAGGCAGGCCGCCGAGCAGCTGGCCAGGGCCATCATGCGCGAATTGCCGCCGCTTAAATTCGAACGCGCGCAGTTCAAAATCGACGTTTCGGCATTGCCGGAGGAACACTGGTCGGGCGAAGGCATGGACCGCGTCGTTTTTCTTGCCGCCACCAATCCGGGCTCCGCGCCGGGACCGTTGCAAAAAATCGCTTCGGGCGGCGAGTTGTCGCGCTTTATGCTGGCGCTGAAGGTCGTACTGGCCGCCGGCGACCCGGTTCCGACACTGGTTTTCGACGAAGTCGATGCCGGGATCGGAGGCGCGACGGCTTCGGCGGTCGGCGAACGCCTGGCGCGCCTCGCCGGGCATGTGCAAATTCTGGTGGTTACTCATAGCCCGCAGGTCGCGGCGCTCGCGTCGCATCATTTGCGTGTTTCCAAGCAGATCAAGGCCAGGCAGGCCATAACCAGCGTCGAAATTCTCGACCCCCCGTCCCGCCAGGAGGAAATCGCCCGCATGCTGGCGGGAGCGCAGGTAACGGACGCCGCGCGGAAGGCGGCGCTGAGTTTGCTGGAGGATATGGCGGAACCTGACGTCAATAAGAAAACCGTAAAACGCGCGACGCGATAATCAGGTCATCGATGCCAAAATCCAAAAAATCTCCGGAACCCACGCCCATCGAAGCGGCGGCTGAAATGGCAAGATTGTCGGCGGAAATCCACCGGCACGATCTGCTTTATCATCAAAAAGACGAGCCGGAGATTTCCGACGCGGCTTACGACGAATTGCGCAAGAGATACAAGGCGCTGCACGACCAGTTTCCGTATCTGGCGCCGAAGGACGATCCCGAAAAGAAGGTCGGTGCGGCTCCGGCCGGCGGGTTCGGCAAGGTGCGGCATGCCGTGCCGATGCTGTCGCTGAACAACGCTTTCGATGACGGGGATATCGAAGATTTCCTTGCCGGCATCCGCCGTTTTCTCATGCTCGGCGACGGTGAAAAGCTGGTCTTTATGGCCGAACCCAAAATCGACGGGCTGTCGGCGTCGCTGCGGTACGAAAACGGCCGGCTGGTGCAGGCGGCAACGCGCGGCGACGGCGTAACCGGCGAAAATATCACCGCCAATGTGCGGACGATACGCAGCGTGCCGCATGAGCTGAAAGGCGCGCATCCGGAAATTGTCGAAATTCGCGGCGAGGTCTATCTCAATCGCCATGATTTTATGAAACTGAACGAAGCGCGGGAAAAGGAAGGCGAGCCGCCTTTCGCCAATCCGCGCAACGCGACGGCGGGCAGCGTGAGGCAGCTCGATCCATCCGTCACGGCGGGACGGCCGCTGGGATTCATGGGATATGCCTTCGGCGAAACAAGCGAGATGCAAGCCAAAACGCAGGACGACATCCGCCGGCAAATCAAAGGCTGGGGATTCACGCCGAATGAGCCCGCCAGGCTTTGCGACGGCGCGGCGGAATTGCTGGCGTATTACCATGAGCTGGAAGCCACGCGCCATAAGCTGCCTTTCGATATCGACGGCGTGGTTTACAAGCTTAACCGCATGGACTGGCAGGAACGGCTGGGGTTCATCAGCCGCGCGCCGCGTTGGGCCGTCGCCCATAAATTCGCGCCGGAAAAGGCGGAAACGAAGCTGCATAAAATCAACATTCAGGTGGGCCGCACCGGCGCGCTTACGCCGGTGGCGGAGCTGGAGCCGGTGACGGTTGGCGGCGTCGTCGTCAGCCGCGCCACGCTGCACAACGAAGATGAAATCGGCCGCAAGGATGTGCGCGAAGGCGATGTGGTCTATCTGCAGCGCGCCGGGGATGTTATTCCGCAGGTGACCGGGGTGGACCTCAAACAGCGCCCCAAAAATTCGAAGCCGTTCAAGTTTCCCGACCATTGCCCCGAATGCGGGTCGCTGGCGATACGCGAGGACGGAATGGCGGTGCGGCGCTGTACCGGCGGGCTTGTCTGCCCCGCCCAGGCCGTCGAGCGCCTGCGCCATTTCGTCAGCCGCAACGCGCTGAACATCGAGGGGCTTGGCGAGGAGCGCATTCATGAATTATGGGAGATCGAGCTGCTGCATGCGCCCGCCGATATTTTCCGCCTGCACAGGCATCGCGCCAAGCTGGTCGAGCGCGAAAGATGGGGCGAGAAGTCGGTCGACAAGCTGATGGATGCGATCGAGACGCGCCGCACCGTTCCGCTCGACCGCTTTATTTACGCCTTGGGTATCCGGCAGGTCGGCGAGGCGACGGCCCGGCTGCTGGCGCGGCATTACAAATCGCTTTCGCACTGGCGCGAGGCCATGCTGGATGCGCGCGAAGAAGGTTCCGCGGCATGGAACGATCTCGATAATATCGAACAGATCGGCCCGCTTGTGGCGCGCGATATCGTGGCTTTTTTCAAGGAAAAGCATAACCGCGAAGCGATTGACGATCTGGCGCGGGAAATGAAGATTACCGATTACATCCGCGCCGCCAGCCGCGAGACTCCCTTGTCGGGCAAAACCATCGTCTTTACGGGTACCTTAACATCCATGAGCCGTCCCGAGGCCAAGGCTAAAGCGGAAGCTCTCGGCGCCAATGTCGGCGGGTCGATATCGTCGAAGACGGATTTTCTCGTGGTCGGCGCGGATGCCGGCAGCAAGGCAAAAAAGGCCGCGGAGCTCGGCGTGAAAACGCTGACGGAAGAGGAGTGGCTGCATCTGGCGGGGAGCTAGATCATTATCCGATTACAGGATGTTGAAATCAAACGTTAAGGCTGGCAGCCGGGCTAACGTCTGGCCCCCTCCCCTGACCCCTCTCTTGAGGGGAGGGGGATTGCATTGTTCCATCTGAAAAAAAATTTCAGTAACGACCGGCCAAGCGGCTGGGTTCCTCCGGGCCGATCGGTTAATCCGCTAGTGATTGGTCTGGCGGCGCAGGAAGGCCGGAATATCCAGCAAATCGTTTGGTTCCGACGAAAGCGCAGGCCGGTCGGCCGGGTCGATGCCGAGACGCGGCTGGGGAGTGGCGTTTTCCTTGTTTTCTGGCTTTTCTTCCTCGCCTTCCGCCTGTTCCGACGGCCGCACCATGCCAAAGCCGGTGATGCGGGTGAAAAGGGATTCCGAGCGGCGCGTGCGGCGTTGCTCCGCCGCGGCCTGCTGGGCCGGGGTGGTAAGCTGGGTAATGCGCATATCGAAGGGATGATGCGATGGCGCGGGCTCGCGCGCGGCGGCGGCAGGCGGTTGCGCCGGCATTGCCGGTGCGGCCACACGCGCGGCATAACCGGCGGCGCCGTCGGGTTGATAGCGCTGAATGGGCGGCTGGCCGGACGACGACGGGGGAGAAGACGCGGGCGGTGGCGGCGCGGCGGCCGGCTGATAGACCGGTGCAGCCTGCTGTTGCACAGGCGGCGCCGGCGGGGGAGGCGCCATCTGTACGGGCGGTGGCTGTATGGCCGGTTGTGGAGATTGCGCCTGCTGCACCGGCGGAGGTGAGGGCGGCGGCGGCGCCATTTGCTGAGGCGGCGGCGAGGGCGGCATCGAGAAAAACTGCGATTGCGGCGGCTGTTGAATCGGCGGCGCAGGCGGCGCTGCCTGCTGCTGTTGCGCCGGGGGGGCGGCCGGTTGCGCTTGTTGCGTGGTGGATTGCACGGCCGGCGTGATAGGCCCGAAGCGACGCGCCGGGTCGTTGATGATGCGCAGGTGTCCTGTGCCGGCAGTGCCGGCCGCACGCTGGGTGTTGACCATATTGGCGTCGATGCCGGTCGCGATAACGGAAACGCGAATGCGTCCTTCCAGGTCTTCGCCCAGCGTGGACCCGACCTTGATCTGGGCTTCGGGGTCGACTTCCTCGCGGATGCGGTTCGCGGCCTGGTCGACTTCGAACAGCGTCATGTCCATGCCGCCGGTGATGTTGATCAGCACGCCGCGCGCGCCCTTCATCGATACGTCGTCGAACAGCGGGTTGGAGATGGCGGCTTCGGCGGCGCGAATGGCGCGGTTTTCGCCTTCGGCTTCACC
>JBFWTA010000011.1:0-20634 GCA_050248075.1 Bdellovibrionales bacterium
ATCCAATCTTAAAATTGCGCTCGGCACCGCATCCGCGGAAGCCAACGCGCTGGTGGGCGCGCTTACGGACGGGGCGCTGCTGAAAATCTACGACGGCGCGCAGCCGGCGACGCCCGAAACGGCGGTGACCACGCAGAATCTTCTGGCGACCGTGACGCTGGCCAATCCCGCTTTCGGGGCGGCGGCGAACGGCGTGATTACCGCCCATGCAATTCCGGACGTGACGATCGCCGCCGGCGGCACGGCGTCGTGGTTCCGGCTTCTGAAATCCGACGGCGCGACGGCGATCATGGACGGGTCGGCTGGCGTCTCCGGCTGCGATCTGAACCTGAATGCCGTGGCGCTGGTGGCCGGCGCGACGCTTTCGACGACAGGCTTCACCTTCACCGTGCCGGGCGCGTAACGCGGCCGGACCCATATGTTAAGGAGTACAAAATGGCCGGCGGACCGATTTATCATTTTCCCCCCTATACATCCGACACGGGCGGCAACGCCTTTCCGAATTTCTATACGGGCGGCGGCGGCAACGCGGCGCCTGTCGATTTCGGCCTCGGCGTCGCCGCCTCGCTGGGATCTGACGCCACCTGGCAGTTGCGCTTTCCGATGCCGCCCAGCATCCCGGGCGGCACGCTGAAGCTGCGCCTGCTGGCGCTGGCAAATGCCGGCAGCGGCAGCGCGAAAGTGACGGTAAAGGACGCGGCGGTGGCGGCCGCGACCAGTCCTTCGGCGGCGGCGCTTACTTCCGAGACGCAGGCGACGGTGACATGGGGCGCGGGCGATGCGGATAAATACAAGGAAACGAAAATAACCCTCGCGGCAACGCCCGCCGCCAACGACACGCTGGCAGTGGGGCTGACTTTCAACGCCTCAGGCTGGACGCTGGCCGCCGTCAGCACATGGATCGCAACGATTATCTGGGAGTAAACCATGACCATCGACATCACGGCCACGGCGCAAGGCCTGGCCAATCTTCTGTTCGTGCAGCCGAATGCGACGGCGACGCTGAGCGGCGACGAACTCGCCCAGCTGGCCGCAGCCATCAATGCCGGGATGGCCTCGGCCATCGGCGGTTTCGCCGCCGCCCTGCCCGGGACGGCGGCGGCCTTGAGCGCGCCCCAGCTCGATCGCGCCATGGCTTTTATCGCCGTGAAGCGGGCGGGATTGGCATGACATGGCGCGCGGCTTCGGCTCGACATTCGGCGTCAATGCAGGCGACAAAATCCGCTGCGGCTATGCGACGGCCGCCGCCGCCGCTTCGAGCTTTTATGTCCGTTACTGGCGCAACGGCGCCGGCGGCGGCAATCTCGGGCGGCTGATCGACCAGAACAGCCTCGCAACGGCCTCGAACGTCATTCTCTTCGACAATACGGCTTCGATGGCCGGGACGATGGCGTTCAATGCCGGCTTTTCGGGCGGCGCCGGCAAATGGCGATGGACGGCGCCGGGCAACGGCGCCTGGCACAGCCTGGTCGTGACCTATGACGCGGCCTCGACCGCCAACGCGCCCAAAGTCTACAGCAACGGCAATCTGGTTTCGCTGACGCAGGAAAGCGCGCCTTCCGGAAGTTTCGGCGCGACGGCGGCGAACATTCATATCGGCAACCGCAGCGACGGCGCGCGGTGCTGGGACGGGATGATCGCGGAGGTCGCGTACTGGAACGATATACTGGGCGCCGCCGAGACGGCGGTGCTGGCGCGGGGCGTGCCGCCGCTTTGTCTGCGGCCGGCAAAACTGCAGCTTTATACGCCTTTGCTGGGCGCAGGTTCCGGCGAGCCGGACTGGTCGCAAAACCGCAACCCGCAGACGATCACCGGGACCGCGGCGCGCAACCACGCGCCGGTGAGTTTCTGGATGCCGCCCGCCCCGGCTTCGCCGCCTCTCGCCGGTTTTTACGGCGGGGCGCTGACGCTGATGCAGCCGGGTCCTGCGGCGGCCATCGCCGCCCATATGGCGACGGGCCTGCATCCGGGGCGGGTGACGGTGGGCGATGCGCCGCGCAACCGGCTGACCGTCGGCGATTTTGCCGCCGCCGCCGCGCCGTCGGATGCCGCGCTTTATCACGTTCAGCTTGAGGAGACACCGTTATGAGCAATATTTACGACCGGGGCGATCTGGTGCGGCTGAGCGCCGGTTTCGCCGATATCGACGGCACGCCGGGCGATCCTTCCACGGTCACGCTGCGCGTCAAAAAGCCTGACGCCACGGTGACGGTTCATACCTATCCGGGCGATGTGACGAAATCCGGCACGGGGACTTATTATTTCGACCTGCCGCTGACCGATTCCGGCGACTGGTATTACCGTTTCGAGGGCACCGGCGCCGTGCAGGCGGCGGGGGAACAGGGGTTTCATGTGTACAGGTCGAATGTCCTGTAGCCAAAATTTGGTAATGAAATACCGCTTGGCACCGCCCTGAGTCGGGATTAGAAGTTGCGCCCATTTGGAACTGCTCAGGATGAGGAACAAATGGCTAATATGTCTGGGAGATTTTTTTGTCCCACTGATATCGGCGGTTATCTTAATCAAGGGAGAATTCCCATTGAGGAAGCCCGGAGACAGTTTCCGGAACGCACTTCAAATCAGGTAATCGTCCAATACCCCGGCGCCTGCGAACAAGTTACGGCCTTCTTCAAGGCTATGACGCGTGATTTAAGCACTACGCGTCTTGGAATGCAGATTCGGCAAATACCATCTCGCTTGGGGCTGTAACCGGCTTTCCTACCCCGCGTTCCGCCGGAATTCGTGCGCGGGATAGACGCCGAGGATTTTTACGTCCTGCGCGAAAAAGGCGAGTTCCTCGAGCGCGAGCTTGAGCGGGGTGTCGTCGGGATGGCCTTCGACATCCATGCGGAAGGCGGCTTCGCGGAAGCTGCCGTCGATCATGGGGTAGCTTTCGAGCTTGGTGATGTTGATGCCGTTGGAGGCGAAGCCGCCGAGCGCCTTGTAAAGCGCCGCGGGGATGCTGCGCACCTCGAACACCAGTGTCACCATGCTGGGCGTGCCCAGCGTGGCGCGTTTGTCTTCTTTCGAGACGATGAAGAACCGGGTGGTGTTCTGCGGCCCATCCGCCATGTCGGTGGCGAGGCTTTCAAGTCCGTAAATTTTCCCGGCCAGATCCGAGGCGATCGCCGCCACATGGCGGTCGCCGCGTTTCGCCACATCCTCGGCCGAGCCCGCCGTGTCGGCGCGGACGACCGGCTGGATGTTACGGTCGCGCAGCCATTTACGGCATTGCGCCAGCGCCTGCACATGGCTTTCGGCATGGGTGATGTCCTCAAGCCGGACGCCCGGCAGCGCCAGCAGGTGGTGCACGATCGGCTGGTAATGCTCGGCAATGATATGCAGCCCGGCTTCGGGCAGCAGGTGATGCACATCGGCGACGCGCCCCGCCGTGGAATTTTCAATGGGAATCATCGCCAGTTCCGCCTGGCCGTCGCGCACGGCGGCGAAGACGTCTTCGAAGGCCATGCAGGGCACGGTGTCGTAATCGGGATAGACCGCGCGGCAGGCGAGATCGGAATAGGCGCCGGGGGCACCCTGAAAAGCGATGCGTTTTCCGGTCATGGTCTTCCTTTCTTTCCGCCGAGCAAATGGCGGGCGATGGCGAGGTCGGCGGGGGTATCGACGCCGAGCGGCACGGCATCGATCACCGCGACGCCGATCGTCATGCCGAGCGCCAGCGCCCGCAGCTGTTCGAGGTTTTCGCGCTTTTCCAGCTGCGCCGGTTTCGCCTTGACGAAACGCGCCAGCGCGGCGCGGCGATACGCGTAAAGCCCGATATGATGATACATCGGCCCCGGCCCCGCGGGTACCGGCAGGCGCGAGAAATAGAGCGCCCTGCCCTTCGTCCGGCCTTTCGGCAGTTCGATCACGGCCTTGACGATCTGGGAAACCTCTTTGTCCTTATCGTTTTTGATGGCGACGGCCAGCGTGCCGATATCGACGGCGGGGTCGCGCAGCAGGCTATGGGCGGCACGGATGGCGCCGGGATCGAGCACCGGAAGATCGCCCTGAACATTAATAATGATGTCGAAGCGTTTGCCCTTGCTTTCGAGTTTGCGGAGCGCTTCCCAGATGCGGTCGGAGCCGGTGGGATGATCCGGTTTCGTGATGATAGCCGTGCCGCCCGCGCGGCGGATGACGGCCGCGATTTCCTCGCCGTCGCAGGCGACGACGACGGGGCCGATCCTGCTTTCCATCGCCCGCCGCCAGACCTGGACGATCATCGGCATTCCGCCGATATCCAGCAGCGGCTTGCCCGGCAGCCGGGTCGAGGCCATGCGGGCGGGGATAAGGATGACGGGGCGCGGTTTCATGGGATTTGGGGTGCTATAATCGCGGCGGCAAGTCAAGCATTTGCGCGGTTTGGTTAAGCGGCGGGGCATTCAAGCCACGGCTGGCCGGTGTTTTTCTCTACACTCTCGACACCGCCACCTGTTCGGACTAATTTCCTGCCGGTTTTCCTTTTTTCGGTCAGGGCCTTGCCATGAACGGTTTCGAATTCAACAAAATACTTGCCGCCGTGCTGGTGGCCATGCTGATCGCCATGCTGGCCGGTTTCGTGGCTCATAAGGTCGTGAGCCCCGAAAAGCTCGAGAAAAACGTGTTCGTTGTCGAGGGCGCCGCCAGCGGCGCCGCGGAAGGCGGGACCGCCGCCGAAGCGCCCAAGGGCCCGCCGCCGATCGGCCCCCTGCTGGAAAAGGCCAGTGCCGAGGCCGGGCAGAAATATGCCCGCGTCTGCAGCACCTGCCACAGCGTGAAGCAGGGCGACCCCGCCATGATCGGCCCCAACCTGTGGGCCGTTGCGGGGGCCGCGCATGCGCATATGGCGGACTACGCTTATTCGGACGCCATGAAGAATTCGAAGGGCAGCTGGACCGACGAGGAGCTGAACGAGTTCCTATATAACCCCCGCAAGCATATCCCCGGCACCAAGATGACCTTTGCCGGCATCAAGAACGACCAGGACCGCGCGAATGTGATCGCGTGGCTGAAAACGCTGAAATAGCATTCAGGATTCAGGGGTCAGCATTCAGGGCACCTTGCCCTTTGCAGGCAATGCTGACAAAAACGAATTTCCTGAATGCTGAATGCTGATCCCTGAATCCCATGTTCCGTATCGCCGCCCTATTCGGCCTGATCGGCCTTGTCGTCGCGACCGGCATTATTGTCTGGAGCGGATACGCGGATGTTCTGGCGGCACTGAGCGTGGCGGGCTGGGGCATTCTGTGGACCAGCCTGTTTCACCTCGTCCCCATGACCTGCTGCATCATCGGCTGGCGCGCGCTGATGCCGGGCCGGGCGCGGCCTTCGCATCTGTTCATGCTGTATATTTTGTGGCTGCGCAGTTCGGTGAACAACATGATGCCGGTGGCGCGCATCGGCGGCGAGATCGTCGGCGCCCGCGCCATGATCAAGCACCATATCCGCAAGACGACGGCCATCGCCTCGACGGTGGTGGAAACGACAACCTCGATCCTCGCGGTTTTCGTGTTCGACCTGATCGGCATCGCCATGTTCGCTTCGATGGCCGGGCGCAGCAGCACGGTGGCGCAGCTGGCTCTCGGGCTTCTGCTGGCGCTGCCGGAGCTGTCGGGGCTGGTGTTCATCCAGCGCGTCGGGTTTTTCGGCCTGCTGGACAGGCTGTTCACCCTCATGCTGCGCGACACCTGGAAAAAATTCGCCGGTGACACCGCGAAATTCGACCGCGCGGTACATGCCATGTACCGGCGCACGGGGCGCGTTCTGTATTGTTTTTTCTGGCAGTTCATGTCGTGGGCGACGGGCGCGGGAGAGATCTGGCTGGCGCTGTATTTCCTTGGCCACCCCATCTCTTTCGCCGAGGCCTTCATGCTGGAAGCGCTTATTCAAGCCTCGAGCAGCGTTGCCTTCGCCGTGCCGGGGGCGCTCGGCGTACAGGAAGCAGGGTTCGTTTTCTTCGGCGGCATGCTGGGCCTCGGCCCCGATATCGCCGCCGCCACCGCCGTCATCCGGCGCTGCCGCGACCTGCTGCTTTACGTGCCGGGGCTGGTCGTGTGGCAGGTGCAGGAGGGGCGGTGGATGCTGCGGAAACATAAAACCGTTAAGCCGCACGCGTCCTGAGAAAATCCGCAATCGCCGCCGAGACTTCGTCGGGTCTTGTGAAATCCACGCGCGGGTGGCGGAACGGGACCCATTGAAAGCGGGCGTACCACAGCGTGCCGCCATGGGGCGGGAAGTTGTAGTCGTAGCGAATGAGCGGGCGGAAGCATTCGCGTTCCACTTCCACGTAATCCAGATTGCCTTTTTCGGAGACATAGATTCCCAGCGCCGCCAGCTTGTGCTGACGTTCGGCGGAGGTCAGCGCGATCGTCTGCTCGGCGCCGCGGGGAAAGGGAAAAGCCTGCGAATGCGCCTTGCCGCCGTTGAAATTATATTCGGCGAATTCGAGGACCCGGGGAGAATTGCCATTCGCGCCGCCGAATAGGCTTGCAACCGCATTCAGCCCGTCGTGGTCGGGATTGCCGCCTTCATAGGCGGGGGCCCAAAGCTGGTCGATGGCGTGTTCGGCGATGACGCCTTCGACTGTTTTATGCACGGCGGGCAGATCGCGCCAGAGATGGCGCGCCGGGCGCACGGACCAGCCGACCGGCGTGATGTCAAGAAAGGCGCAGGCCTTTTCGCCTTCCGCGCGGCGGCGGGCGACATGCGCGTCGTAATTCTTTCTGTCCCAGGGCCACATGACCTCACGCGCGATGCAGCCATGGGTGAGAAACAGGACAGACACGGCGGCGCCCCCGGCCTGCGCCCGGCCGATGGCGGCGGCGCAGGCGACAACCTCGTCGTCGGGATGGGCGGCGAGAATAAGGATGCGCCTGCCGAACATCATGCCGCCCGGCGCTTCTGTTGCGCCGCCTTCTGCCAGGAGGGGAACAGGTCTTCGGCCAGAACCTGGTTCCAGCCGGCCAGATGATCGCGCGCATAATCCTCGGCGGCCCGGCGCATCGTGTCGCGTTGGGCGGCGTTGGCGGCAAAAATCCGCAAGGCTTCGGTCCAGGCCGGGACGCCGCTGTCGACGATCCACATCGCCGGAGTGCCGCCGAACAGCTGGGCGACGCCGCTTTTGCCGGCGATGAGCGTGGGACAGCCGGAGGCGATCGCTTCCATCCCGACCATGCTATGGATTTCGACTTCGGACGGCACCGCGAGCGCATCGATGCTGGCGTAAAGCCGCGCGAGTTCCGAAGGTGCTACAAAGCCGGGCAGGCTGGCATGGCCGCCGAGGCGGCTTTTCACGTCATCCGCCGCCGGCCCGACGCCCGCGACTATAAGATGCAGCGGCAAGCCCTGGCGGATCAGCGCATCCGCCGCATCCAGCAGCGTATAAATATTCTTGCCGATATCGACGCGGCCGACGAACAGCAGGACAATGCGGCCCGGCGGAATGCCGTAATCGCGCTCGATGCCGGCGCGGTCGCGACGCGACGGACCGAACATGTCCTTGTCGACGCCGCGCCGCATATGGCCGACACGGTCCGCGCCGACGATGCCCGCCGCCAGGGCCTCGTCCTCCCGGCGCGTCACGAAAACCGTCAGGCATTGCGCGAGATGCCGGCACAGTTTTTTTTCCATGCCGCGCTGCTGGCGTTCCGGCAATTGCCAGTCAGCGATCATTTTGCGGCCCAGCCAGCCCGTGCCGAAAATTTTTTCGATCGCATTGCGCGTGAAGATGCGCGCGTAATTGGGCGTGTCGGTATGAAAGGAATTGACCATCGGGATGCCGCGTTTCCGCGCCACGCGCTCGGCGGTGCGCGAAAAGGCGAAAAAACCGTCGGTGGTATGGATCACGTCGTAATTCTTGAGCTCGGACGCCAGGCGCGGATGATAAGGGGCGAGGTCGGTATGATCCGGCACGTAAGGCAGAAAAGCCAGATTGGCCGTCGAAAAGACCGGCGGCAAATGGCGGTAACGCACATGGGGGCCAAGCGCCTCGTCGGGCGCAGGACCGGAAAAATAAACCGTGAGGTCGAGCGGCAAGCCGGCCTGCACCGCGCCACGGGCGAGACGTTCCCAGCATTTCACATGCCCGCCCGCTTGCGGCGAACGCAGGAGGTCGACAAGAACCGCAACACGCAAGAGGCCGGACGGCTGCATCCGCTTCGCTTTCTTTAGGGCCGGTGTTAAGGTGTATTCCCTACCCCATATGCGGCCGGAATTCCATGCCGATGCGGAAAATTATGATTGCAGCCCTGCTGCTTCTTGCGGCCCCCGGCCTTGCCGGGGCGGCGGAAGCGCCGCTGCCCGGGCGCAAGCCGGAGATCATGGCTCCGGCTCCCGTACTGCCGCCCGCCGAAAATCTGCCGCCCGCGCCGGAAGCCGCCGCCCTGCCGGCCGCGACCTATTTTCCGATTCTGCCCTACGAGGCCGGCGACGAGACGCCGCCGCAGCTGTTGCCGGTGGCGAGCAATCATCCGCTGGAGGGCGCGCATCCCGGCATCGCCCGCGCCGTCATCGTCATTCACGACGAAACGCGCAACGCCGCGGGGGCCTTGGGGCTCATCACGACGCTGGCGGGGCGCAGCAATCCGGAAACGCTGGTCCTCGCGCCGCAATTCCTGCTGGCGACGGATATCGCGCGTTTCGCCGGCCACCTGCCGGATGAAGGGCGGAATATCGCGCGCTGGGGGCTCGGCGGCTGGGAAGACGGCGGCGATTCCATAAACCCGGCGCAGAAGCGCGGCATCAGCTCCTTTACCGCCATCGACCTGTTGCTGATCTATCTGGCGCAGAAATCCTTTTTTCCCGATCTGCAGACCATAACCGTCACCGGCCACGGCGCCGGCGGTGATTTCGTCCTGCGTTACGCCGCGGCGGGACAGGCGCCGGACATTCTGGAGACGCAGAATATTCCCGTGCGCTTCGTTCCCGCCAACCCGTCCTCCTATCTTTATTTCACGGCGGCGCGCCCGGTGGCGGGCAAGCCTAATTTCGCGCCGCCCAGGGCGGAAGCCTGCCCCGGCTACAATGCGTGGAAATACGGCATCAGCAATCTGAATGCCTATGCCCGGCGGCGCGGCGGCAGCGCGATCCGGCTGGATTATCCGATGCGCCGCGTGACCTATCTGGCGGGCAAGCAGGCAACCGGCGGATTGCGGGAAACCGATAACAGCTGCGCCGCGCTGCTGCAGGGATCGGACCGGCTGGCGCGGGCGCAGAATTACGCCCGGTATATCGAGACGATCTTCGGCGAGGACGCGGCCCGGCGGCAATTCTTTGCCGTCATCACGGAAGCGGGTTTCGACGCGGGGGAAGTTTACGCCTCGTCCTGCGGCGCCAGCGTGCTGTTCGGCGCGGGCGAAGCCTGCGGGCCGCAGCCGGTCAGGGGAGCAGAAATTCCGTGATGATCGAGAGATGCGTCGGG
Organism: Bdellovibrionales bacterium; assembly: GCA_050248075.1. Classification (GTDB taxonomy): domain Bacteria; phylum Pseudomonadota; class Alphaproteobacteria; order UBA9219; family UBA9219; genus JBFWTA01. The sequence goes on from JBFWTA010000011.1 coordinate 9,401, forward strand.
TCCATGAGCGCCGGCGCGTGGCCGATTTTGGGAAATTCCACCAGCTTGGCGCGCGGCCCGCGCAGGGTCATGTCCTGCGCCACTTCGGACGGCAGGATATCCGATTTCAACCCGCGCAGCACCAGCACCGGGCAGCGGATGCGGTCCCATGCCGCCCAGAGATCGACATCGTGCTCGAGCGTCAGCAGCGCCTGGGCGATGGCGGGATCATGCGCCAGCGCCAGCCGGCCGCTGGGCAGAGTGCGCGTGCCATGCGTGGCGAGATGCCGCCAGTTTTCGTCGGACAGTTCGCCGAACGGGGCATAGATCTGGCGCATGTATTTTTCGACGTCGCCGGTATTCGCGAAATCCGGCTGGGTCCCCGTATAAGCGCCGATGCGCTTCAGCGCCAGCAGCGGCACGAAGGGACCGATATCGTTGACGATCAGGCGGCGGATCGGCGTATTTTTCTCGGCGGCCAGCAGCATGCCGATGATGCCGCCCATCGAGGTGCCGATCCAGTCGACGCTGTCGGCCCCGGTGCGGGCGATGAGCGCGGTCATGTCATTCAGATACTGCGCATAATTGTAATGGACGGGATCGGCGAGCGCGTCGCTTTTGCCGCGTCCCGCGATGTCGGGGCAGTAGACCTTGGTTTCACCGGCCAGCGCACGCCCCACATAATCGAAATCGCGCCCGTTGCGCGTCAGGCCGTGCACGCAGACGATGGGCGGACGCCCCGAGGAGGACGCGCCGCCCCATTCGGTATAGGCAATGCGGTGAAAGCCGAGCGGGCTGCGGCCGAAAAAGAGTTTTTCCTGCATCGACGCACCTAGGGTGAGAATGGCGGATCGTTGACTATCACGGATGCCACCGAAAGAAAACCGGCGAAATCGGAACGCAGACTCATGCCGGCCGCCCCCATGCCGCCGATTTCGATGTAGTCGCCGGCGGCGATATCGGCGGGCAGCGCATAGGGGCCCGGCAACCGGTCGGCTTCATCCAGGCTCGGACCGAAAAAACTGAAATCGCCGCGCGGCAAACCGAGCAGCCGGGCCTCGCCCGCAAGACGCCATACCCGCAAGGGCGGCCGGAAGCCGGCGCGCGCAAATTCGCCAAGCCCGCCATGCAGGCCGTCGTTGAGATAGAGTCGTTTGCCGCGTCTAAGGTCGACCCGGACAATCAGCGAGGCGCTGTCCGCCGCCAGCGCGCGGCCCGGCGTGCCCAGCAGCCGCACCGGATGGTGAAATCCCGCTTCCATCACCCCGTTCCAGATCGCGCGGCAATAATCCGGAAGCGAATCGGCTGCGGGAAAGCCGCCGGCATCGATAAGTTCGGGCTGCAGGCCGGCCGCGCGGGCGGCTAAGGCAATACATTCAAGCGCCCGAAAACCAAGCGCCTTATCAAAGACTTGCGATTCGATGTTGAAGCCCAGTCCGATGCCCAGCCCCTGCGATGCGGCGGCGCGCAAAAGACCGGCGGCCTCGGCGGGAGAACAGCCGAATTTGTCCAATGCGTCATGGGCCGGCACATTCCGCGGCACGGCCACCCGGACGATCACGGTCGGCCGGCGCGGGGCGCTGTGGGCGATAACCTTGCCGAGTTCCTCCCTGCTGTCGATGGTGAAATGAGCAACGCCGTGAATCTGCGCCGCCTCGCGGATCGCGGCGGCGGATACGGCCGGATGAGTGAAGAGGCAGGACGCGTCCGGCAGAACATCCTTGACCGCCCGAAGTTCGGCCAGGCCGGCAACGGCGAAGTGGCGGATACCGCCTTCGTAAAGCGCGGCAAGACATTCCGGGCGCGGGTTGGCGCGAACGGCATAGGCGATATCGCCGATGAACTGGCTGGCAAAAAACTGCGCCGCCCGGCGCATGACGCGGGGGCGCATGGCAAAAACCGGCTCGTCCGGTTTGAGCGCGGCAAGCATGGCGCCGACGTCTTGGAATTCGCGGATCATTTTTTCTTATTTTTCCGCCGACGATCATACGACGAAACCCTGAGCCAAGGCTTAATACCCGCATACGGAGGTATCTTTTAATGACGCATTGCACATAGTTGGCGCTTTGTTAAAATTGCGGACAACGGAGATTTCCCAATGACTTCCTCCTCTTCTCCCTCGCCAACCCTTTCTTCACCAAACCCGCAGGCGCTGGCGCAGCGGCTGGCGGGACAGAATATTATCGGCGGCAAGCCGGTTCCGCCCTATGCAGGCACGACCTTCAAGGTTCTCGATCCGGCGACCGGCGCGCTGTTCGCCGAAGCCGCGGCGAGCGACGAAACCGATGTGGCGCGCGCCGTCGAAACCGCCGCCGCCGCGCAAAAGGAATGGGCGCGGCAGCCGGCGCGCGAACGCGGCAAGGCGGTGGCGGAAGCCGGGCGCATTTTTCTGGAACACGCCGAAGAAATCGCAGCGCTGATGGCGCTCGAGACCGGCAAGGCGATGCGCACGGAATGCCGGGTGGAGGCGAAGACCGCCGCCGATATCTGGACGTTCTATGGCGGGCTGGGGTCGGAACTGAAAGGCGAGACGGTGCCGTTCAACCCCGGCATGCTGACTTTCACGCAACGCGAGCCGGTGGGCGTGGTGGGGGCGATCATTCCGTGGAACGTGCCTTTGCTGCTCATGGCGCTCAAGGTCTGTCCGGCCCTCGTCGCCGGCAATGCGGTTGTCGTGAAATCGGCGGAGGAAGCGCCGCTGGCCGTGCTGCGCATGGCGCAGCTGGCGCAGAAGGTTCTGCCGCCCGGCGTGTTCAACATCCTGTCCGGCATGGGACCCGATTGCGGCGCGCCGCTGGCGCAGCATCCGCTGGTGAAAAAAATCTCGTTCACCGGATCGGTCGAGACCGGCCGGCTGATCGCGCATATGGCGGCGGAAAAGCTGGTTCCCGCCACGCTGGAGCTGGGCGGCAAGAGCCCGATGATCGTGATGGAGGACGCCGATCTGGAGCGCGCGGTGGCGGGCGCCGTCATCGGCGTGCGCTTCACGCGGCAGGGGCAAAGCTGCACCTGCGCCTCGCGGATTTTCGTGCAGCGGCAACTGCACGACCGGTTCGTGGCGGAGCTGAAAGCCAAAGTGGACGCGATGACGATCGGCGATCCGTTCGACGAGGCGACGGATATCGGCAGCCTGATCTCGCCGCAGCAGCTAAAGCGCGTGACGGGCTATATCGAGACGGGCGAGAAACTGCCGGGCGCCGTGGCGCATCGTTGCGGGCAGCTGACGACGGACCCGCGTTTCGCCAAAGGGCTGTTCGTGCAGCCGGTGATTTTCACCGGCCTCGGCAACGAGACGCGGCTGGCGCGCGAGGAAATTTTCGGCCCGGTCACCATGGTGATGCCCTTCGATACGTTCGATGAAGCGATCGCGCAGGCAAACGATTCCAGCTACGGCCTCGCCGCCACCATCTGGACGCGCGATCTCAAACAGGCCCTGCAGGCGACGCAGCGCCTCGAAGCCGGTCTCGTGCAGGTGAACCAGAATCTCGTCGTGCAGGCAAACTTATCCTATGGAGGGATCAAGGATTCCGGCTACGGGAAGGAAGCCTCGCTGGAAGCGATGTGCGAGCATTTTACAAGGAAAAAGACGGTGGTGGTGAATATGGGATAAGATTTTTTGTTGCTGAAAGTATTAATGGGCTTTAATTCTTGCATGAATGAAAACATTTTTTATGGAGTTATTATGAATCAACATTCTGCACCTATACGCTCCATTTTTCCCAGCGGCCTGCGAATCATAACACATAAAACCGGCAAAAAAGGCATTATGGCAGGCCATATTAGGCTGACCGTCGGCACAGCGCATGCCACCAAAATAAATCCACGCTTTATGGGTCTGCCCCATTTTAATGAACATATGGTGCATAATGGCGAGTCTCGGAACTACCGAGCCGACCAAGTCAGAACAGAAATTTCAGAAGCGCTTTTTTTCGACCCAAACGCCATTTCAGGAATGTTCGATACACATCACCTTGCGAATTTTTCAAGCAATGGAATTATAGGGCAAGTTTTCCCTGTTCGGAATTTTTGGCAGGCTTTCGAAGCCGTCGCTGATGGCGTGTTTTTTCCAAAATATGACCAAGCTACCTTAGAACGTGAGCGCGCACGTATCCTTAATGAAATCTCAGAGAATCAAACACAACTCAGGAAAGACAACGCACGTTTCTATGCCCAGTTATTTGGCGTCGACTATATGGGTTTTGACGGCTTAGGCACCCGGGAACAGGTCATAGGATATAACCGAAACGATCTTATAGCCTTCCAAGATATTACAGGAACATTGCGAAATACAGTCATCGTTGTTACCGGAGATGTCGAGCACCAGGAAGCCATAAGCCGCATTGAGAAGATTTTGTCGGATGTCCCGAAAGGCCATACCGAGCTTCCGTCACTAAAGAGAGGAGAAGTTCAGCAGGGTGAATTCAGGCGGCAAACGGATGGGGCCAATGAAGGTCTCGTAGAAGCCAGCCTTCATTTTCCTGCACCCGATGTATCTCATAAAGAGTTCCATGGAACTCTTCTGGCTGCGCCTGCCTTGTCGAGAATTATCTCGGATGCGGTGCAAAACAGATTTGGGGCATACTCAACATGGCTTAGCTATAAAGGATGGCTCACCCCTCTCCCTTCGGTTCAATTAACCGTGAAAACGGGAGAAAAAGCGAAGGCAGCAGACGCTTTAGCTTTTGCCGTTGAGGTTATGCAAGACCCAAAAACCATGGAATTGCTTGAACAAAAGCATGACAAGCTTATCGGACGGCGAATTAACGATATAGAAGTTTTTCAGCCGCCCCTTCAGGAAATGACAAGCGGAATTCATCTATATAATGATTTAAACATTCCTTTTTTCACAGACGAAGAGAGTATCGCACAATATAAACGTGTATCACCTGCGGATATAGCCATGGCAGTTACCCGATTAAACACTTCTCTAGCATTCTTGGAAGTACGCGGTCATCATGATGCGCTGGACGCGATACCGTCGATTGATTTAGTTGAGGCTTGGCGCTCCAAGCCGAGTGAACCGCTTATCCGGACTCGCCAGCCTGCGAATTTTCCACATCACCACCCAAAATAATATTTAGCAGTTGACGCTGGATTAGACGGAACAGCAAAGGCAGAATATCTCTCACCGGAGTGATTCTGCATGCTGCGTCTTCTTATCAAAGTTCTTGCCGTCCTGATCGTGCTTGTGCTGCTGACGGCGCTGGGGTACGGGGCCTGGGTGTTTTACCGGTCGCAGCCGGTGTACTCGGGCAATGTCTCCGTGCCGGGCATCATGGAAACCGTGCGCGTCTACCGCGACCCGCATGGCGTGCCGCATATTTTTGCCGGCGGCATGAACGACGCGGCGCGGGCGCTGGGCTATATCCATGCGAGCGAACGGCTGTTTCAGATGGAAATGCAGCGGCGCGCAGGGGCCGGGCGGCTGTCGGAAATATTCGGCGAGGATACGCTGGATGTCGATAGATTTGTCCGCACGCTGGGGTTTTACCGCCTGGCGCAAAAGACCTATGACAATCTCTCGCCGGCATCGAAGGAATTGATGGATGCCTATGCGGCGGGTGTGAACGCGTGGCTGGCGGCGCATAAGGATAAACTGCCGCCGGAATTTTTCATCCTGCGCCTCATGCCGGAAGAATGGAAACCGGCCGACAGTCTGGTGTGGGCGAAGCTGATGGCGCTGCAGCTCAGCGCCAATTACAGGCGCGAGATTTTGCGCCTGCGCCTCGCGCAGAAATTTTCGCCGGAGCAGATCGAGCAATTGATCCCGCCCCCGCCGCCCGAATCCCCCGTCACCACCATGCCGAAGCTGACGCAGGCGGGCGCCCTGCCCGTTCCCGAAAAATCAGCGGGCGTGGGGCGCGTGCTCTCTATGAAAGAAACCCGCATCGAAAAGACTTTGGATCAGCTGGGCCAGATCACGTCGCTGACCATGGCGGCATCGAACGAATGGGTGGTGGCGGGGACGCGCACCGAAAGCGGCAAGCCGATCCTGGCCAACGATCCGCATCTGGGGCTGGAGGCGCCGGTTCTTTGGTATCTCGCGCGCATCGTGACGCCGGACGGCGAACTGAAGGGCGCCACGGTGCCGGGGCTGCCGGTCGTCCTCTTGGGGCAGAACGACCGCATCGCCTGGGGCTTCACCACCACCGATAGCGACGTGCAGGACCTGTTCATCGAAACCGTGGATCCCGGCAACCCGCAGGCCTATATGGCGCCGGGCGGGCCGTTCCCGTTCAGCACGGATGACGAGATCATCCGCGTCAAGGACCGGCCGGACGTGACGCTGACGGTGCGCCGGACGCGCCACGGGCCGGTGCTGTCGGATATCGACCCGGAACTGGCGGCGCTGGCGGGCGACGGCAAGGCGGTGGCGCTGTCCTTCACGGCGCTGAACGAGACCGATGCGACGCCGGAAGCGCTGGTGCGGCTGAACCGCGCCAATAACTGGCAGGATTTTTTGAATGCCCTGCAGCTTTACACCGCGCCGCCGCAAAATATCGTTTATGCCGATATCGACGGCAATATCGGTTTCCTGGCGGCGGGCGCAGTGCCGGTCCGCAAATCCGGCAACGGCCTTATGCCGGCGGACGGCGCGTCGGGCGATCACGACTGGACCGGTACGATCCCGCCGCAGCAGGCGCCGCAATTATTCAACCCGCCGGCCGGTTTCGTGTTCAACGCCAACAACGCCATCGTCGATGCAAGCGCAGCCTATTATTACGGCCGCGACTGGGAGGAGCCGTTCCGCGCCGAGCGGCTGCAGCAGATTTTCGACGGCACCGCCAAGCATAACATGGAAAGCACCGCGCGCATGCAGGCGGATCACGTCTCGCTGGCGGCGCGACAGTTGCTGCCCTTTCTTCTCAATCAGAAATTCGTGGCGGCGCGGGACAATGCAGCGCTGGATATGCTGAAGCACTGGGACGGCACGATGGACCGCGACCTGCCCGCGCCGCTGATTTTCGAGGCGTGGATGCATGAGCTGCACAAGCTGCTCATCACCGAAAAAACCGGTGATCCGATGAAGCCGATGGGACCCTATAACGCCCTTGCCATGCGCAATATCCTGGCCGCGCCAGGCGGCTGGTGCGCGCCGGCGCCCAACTGCGACGAGATCGTGAAACAGGCTTTCGGCGAGGCGCTGGTGCTACTGACGGCCCGCAACGGCGGCGACATGAACGCATGGCACTGGGGCGACGAGCACAGGACGGTGCTGAAGCACAAATTCTTTTCACATCTGCCGGTGCTGGACAAATATTCAGAACTGTCCGCGGGCAGCAGCGGCGATTTCTATACCCTCGACCGCGGCGGGTCTTCCGCCATCGATCCCGAGCATCCCTTTATGCGCACGCATGGCGGCGGCTATCGCGGCATTTACGATCTCGGTGATCCCGGCAAATCGCGTTTCATGATAGCTTCCGGGCAGTCGGGGCATATCCTGTCGCCGCATTACCGCGATCTTTTCGGCCTGTGGAACGAGGTGCAGTCCTTTACGCTGGCCGGCGACGAAGGCGAGATGGCGGTACAGAATTATCCGGTGCTGGTGTTTGAAAGTAACACCGTTCGTTAGCGAACTTTTCTTTCAGCAAACTTTCACGACCAAGATGCATATTAGAGTCGAAAAAACACCCTAATCCTTTGGACTAACATGAACGATCCAACCTCTTTTGAATTAACAGTCAGCCTATCCGAAAAACATTTGAAGGCGATAGGACGAGTTATGAGCCACTGGTCATACCTCGAATGGATGGCCGGACAAGCTGTTGGAGATCTTCTCGATCTAAGCGTTGAAGAAGCTAATGCTGTCACTTCTCAAATGAACCTTAGACCAAAACTGGAGTTATTCTCACTTCTCTTTCCAGGTAGATGTCTACATAAAGACATCATAAATGAAAGCAGCAAAATTATTTCTGAAATAACTAATGCACAAGAAAAACGCCGTTTATTAGCTCATGGGGTTTGGGCAAAAGACCATGAAGGGCAAACCAGACTTTTAAAATTTTATGGCGGAAAAAATCAAATAAACCGTATTAATTTTATGCCAGTTCTTATGACTGAAGAAGAACTGGAGAAGATCGTTAATCAGGTTTGCGGTATTGCCTTACTTTTTCCATGCTGGTGGCAAGAGAAGGGACGCCCTTCATTGATTCCCTCACCTTACAAACCGTACTGACCAAATTGACATTGCTCAATCCCCCATCTTCCGATACCGTCCATGAAAATACAGCAGCGGTTTCAGGTTGCCGCTGCGCTTGTGAAGGGCGACGGTCTTGCCGACAAAAATATCGTGGTCGCCGGCCTTGTGGATGGCGCTGCGGCGGCAGATCATCCAGCCCAAAGTATGTTTCAGAACCGGGCAGCCTTTCTGATTTCTGTCCCAGATATCGGGCGGCACGGCATGGCGGGCGGGATCGGCGAAATAGCGCGAGAGAAATTCCTGGTCCTCGCCCAGAATATTGATCGCGAAATGCGGCGCGCGGCGGAAGGCCGGATAGACATGCGCCGTGCGCACAAGGCAGAAGAGAGCCAGCGGCGGGTCGAGCGATACGGAACTGAGCGAGTTGATCGTGATACCGGCGATGCCCCCTTTGCGGTCTTTGGCCGTCATGACAGTGACACCGGTGGCGAAGCCGCCAAACCAGCTGCGGAAGGAACGGGGATCGGTTTTCGCCATCGGACGGGGACCTGTCGGTGCAAGAGGCGGCCACACTAGCGCCGGAAGGCCGGGCGGGGCAATCGTTCCGCATGGGCTTTCCGGCTTTCGGCCGCAAATTTTCCCTGCCGGGACCTGCACTTAGACAATCGTCGCGCGGAATTTCCCGTTAAACCCATTTTAACGATAGCTGGCGCATTCATAAGGCATCCAGCGGGCCTTTCCGGCCTTCCTTCTCAATACGTTACCGGCCAAGCGCGTTATGAATTTCATCATCGGCATTATCACCGTCATCGGCTGCACGATGGGCGGCTATGTCCTGCAGGGCGGACATTTGGAAGTGCTGTACAAGGCGGCACCGCTGGAACTCGTGATCATGCTCGGCACCGTGGCGGGCGGCTTCATCATCGCGAACCCGTCCGTTGTCATCAAGCGCACGCTGCGCGCGCTGGGCCTGCTGCTCAAAAAACCGAAATACAACAAGGCCTCCTACATCGAGCTGCTGTGCATGCTTTACCAGGTGTTCAAGCTGGCCAAGACCAAGGGCCTGCTGACGCTGGAACAGCATATCGAACATCCGCATGAAAGCACGCTGTTCGGCCAGTTCCCGATATTCCAGCACGACCATCATGCGGTGACATTTTTCTGCGACTATCTGCGGCTCATTACCCTCGGTTCCGACAAGCCGTATGAACTGGAAGCGCTGATGGACGAGGAGCTGGAAGTGCATCACTCCGAGGATCATGCGACGGTTATGGCCGTCACCAACATCGCCGACGGCTTGCCGGCCATCGGCATCGTCGCCGCCGTTCTCGGCGTTATTCACACCATGGGCTCGATTACCGAGCCGCCGGAAGTTCTGGGCCGCCTGATCGGCGGCGCGCTGGTCGGCACCTTCATGGGCGTGTGGCTGGCTTACGGCTATATCGGCCCCATGGCGAATTCGCTGAAGGCCATTCTCGAGGCGGAGTCGAAATACATGACCTGCCTCAAGGTCGGGCTGCTGGCGCATCTGCAGGGCTTCGCGCCCTCGATCTCGATCGAATATGCGCGCAAGGCTTTGCTGAGCGATGTGCGGCCGACTTTCGCCGAGGTCGAAGAAGCGACGCAGGCCCTGCCCGCCCCGAGCGCCTAGGGATAGATCATGGCCGATAACAAACCCGTCATCATCATCCGCAAAAAGAAAAAAGGCGGCGATCACGGCCATCACGGCGGCGCATGGAAAGTGGCCTATGCCGACTTCGTGACCGCCATGATGGCGTTCTTTCTGCTGCTATGGCTGCTGAACGTCACGACCGACATTCAGCGCCGCGGTATCGCCGATTACTTCGCCCCGGCCAGTATTTCGAAATCGGAATCGGGCGCGGGCGGCATCTTTGCCGGGGAATCCATCACCTCCGTCAGCGGCGCGCAGATCTCGCAATACACGCCGCCCAGCGTCGACGAGGTCACCGTCGCCACCGCCGGCCAGGGCGAGGAAGGCGACGAGGACACCAAGAACAAGAGCGAGCATGCCGGCGACGGCAAGACCGACATGGAGGGCAAGGGTACCGGCTTCGCCGACAAGGACCAGAAAACCGGCAGCGAAGGCGCCGCGCCGGACGCCACAAGTGCCGGCGCGGCCGAGGCCAGCCCCGAGAGCACGCTCAGCAAAGCCGATCAGGCCATCGTGGCCGCCATGCAGCGCGAGGAGCAGGCCTTCAAGCAGGCGGAGGAAGTTCTGAAACAGGCCATTCTGGGCAGCCCGGAATTTCGTGATTTCGCCAACCAGATCGTCATCGACCGCACGCCGGAAGGCCTGCGCATCCAGATCGTCGACCGCGACAAGTTTTCGATGTTCCCCTCGGGCGGGGCGACGCCTTACGAGCGCGCCCGCGACCTGCTGCGCCTGGTCGGCAAGGTCGTCGCCAGGCTGCCCAACAATATCTCGATCACCGGTCACACCGACAGCACGCCTTTCCAGGCCGGATCCTCGCGCGACAACTGGACGCTGTCCACCTCGCGCGCCAACACCAGCCGCGCGGAGCTGGTCGCCGCCGGCGTCGACGACCAGCGCGTGCAGCGCGTCGTCGGCCTCGCCGACCGCGATCCCTATGTTCCGGCCGATCCCAAGGACCCGCGCAACCGGCGCATCAGCATCGTGCTGTTAAGGCAGGCGGGCGCGGCGGAAGGTTCGGGGAATTCGAGCCCGCCCGCAAGCATTCAGGATTCAGGGGGCAGCATTCAGGGACACTAAAATCCTGAATTCTGAATGCGGGCCCCCTGAATGCTTGGCTTGACCGGCCGCGCGTCGAAACCTATCGTTTCGCCATGTCGATTATCCCGCCCGGGCTTAGCCGTCTGCTACAGTTTTATCTGTCGGGCCCCCTGCCCTGCCCCTATCTGCCGGACCGGGTGGAGCGCAAGCTGTTCACGCGCCTGACCGGCGAGGCGGGAATGGATGTCGAGATCAACAGCACCCTGACCCGCGCCGGATTCCGCCGCAGCCACGATATCGTCTACCGCCCGGCCTGTCCCGGCTGCAACGCCTGTGTGCCGGTGCGCGTGCCGGTGAAAACGTTCCGGCCGTCGCGGTCGCTGAAGCGCATCGCCGCCGTCA
>JBFWTA010000012.1:0-20590 GCA_050248075.1 Bdellovibrionales bacterium
CGGTGTCGAGCTTGTCTTTCTTCATGAGCTCCGAAACCGGCTGCTGCAGGTTGTTCGCGTAACGCACATCGCGGTTGGTGAGAATGCCGGCCAGCTTCCCGTTCGGCGCCTCGACCACCGGAATGCCCGAGATTTTATATTCCGCCATGATGCGCAGGGCTGATGCCAGCGGCGCGTCCGGATTTATCGTGATCGGGTTGACCACCATGCCGGATTCGAACCGCTTCACGCGGCGCACTTCTTCCGCCTGTTCGGCGGGGGTCATGTTGCGGTGAATGACGCCGATCCCGCCCGCCTGAGCCAGCGCGATCGCCAGCGCGCTTTCGGAAACCGTGTCCATCGCGGCGGAGAGCAGGGGAATGCCTAGGGAAATCGTGCGGGTAAGCCGCGTGGCCGTGTTGACCTCGGACGGCAACACATTCGATGCCGCCGGCACCAGCAGCACATCGTCGAACGTCAAAGCTTCCCGGAATTGCGCCATTATGGTTCTTCTCGTTGGTTAACGAATAATGGCGGCTATCTATAACCCATCGGGGAAGGGGGCGTAAAGCACCTTATTAGTTGCGGGGTTTCAGGGGGAAACGACGAAAATCCGGCGCGACGGGCAGTATCGTCATCCCGGAAAACTTTCTTTTCGGCGAGCCAGCGAAGCGCCGCGAGACGAAAGAAAGTTTATCCGGGACCCAGTCAGCCAGGACGCAAACGCTCTTGAACCGACAGCAAGCGCTCTGGCGGCAAGCCTGACTGGGTCCCGGATAAAATCTCCGCCGCTGACGTGGCGAAGATTTTTCCGGGATGACGTTGGATTTTATCACTCCACCTGGATCACCGGCCCCATGCTCCGCATCGGCGGCGTATATTTTCGTCGGTGTAAAAACGTCCGGACGGCATACCAAAGTATGCATCCCGGCCTAACCCCCTGTCTTGCAAGCGATAAAAAATCGTCCCCGCTTCAAAAATAATTGTTGACTCGAGTATCCAATAAGAATATTATCCCTTCCATGGGTGCTTTGTCCGGCGACTATCTTCCGCCGCGGTGAAGTTGCATCCATTAAGGACGAAAAACTGTATCCGTCCCTTCAAAGCGCGCGGCCGTGCGGCTTCCTCCGGGCGTGGCGGGGATGCAGGATAAAACTTTCCTGTAATCCCCGGCCATGCCGCGTGGGGAAGAACAAAAGCCTGTTCCTGCGTTCCTTTTCCGGTGGCGAGCGGGTTGCCAAACAAAAAAGCCGGCGGGGCGACCCGCCGGCTTTGTGTCGAACGTATGCGAACGTCTTACTTCTGACCGATGCCGGCCTTGACGACTTCGGGGCCGACCTTGCTTTCGAACTTCTTGAAGTTCTCGGCGAACTGGCCGACCAGTTTCTGGGCCACTTCGTCATACGCGGCCTTGTCCTGCCACATGTCGCGCGGGCGCAGGACTTCGGACAGTACGCCCTCGCATGACGCGGGGATCTGCAGGCCAAAGGTGCCGTCCTCGATGAACTTGCCCTTGGCCAGCGTGCCGTTCAACGCGGCGCGGAGCAGGGTGCGGGTGACGTTGATCGGCATGCGTTCGCCGACGCCGTAACCGCCGCCGCTCCAGCCGGTGTTGACCAGCCAGCAATTGACCTTGTGGAAGGCGATCTTGTCGCCCAGCAGGTTGGCGTACACTTCCGCCGGACGCGGCATGAAGGGCGCGCCGAAGCAGGCCGAGAACGTGGCCTGCGGTTCGGTGACGCCCTTTTCGGTGCCGGCGACGCGCGCCGTATAACCGGACAGGAAGTGATACATCGCCTGTTCCGTCGTCAGCTTGCTGATCGGCGGCAGCACGCCATAGGCGTCGCAGGTCAGCATGATGATGTTCTGCGGAATGCCGCCGGTGCCGCTGGCGCTCGCGTTCGGAATGAACTCGATCGGATAGCAGGCGCGTGTGTTTTCCGTCAGCTCGGCGCTGTCGAAATCGACGCTGTGCGTGTCTTCGTCATAAACGACGTTTTCCAGCACGGTGCCGAAACGGCGGGCCGCGGCGTAGATTTCCGGTTCCTGCTTCGGGTTCAGGCGGATCACCTTGGCGTAGCAGCCGCCCTCGAAGTTGAACACCGCGTGGTCGCTCCAGCCATGCTCGTCGTCGCCGATCAGCGTGCGCGAGGCGTCGGCCGACAGGGTTGTCTTGCCGGTGCCTGACAGGCCGAAGAAGATGGCCACATCGCCGTCCGGGCCGATATTGGCCGAAGCATGCATCGGCAGAACGCCCTTGGCGGGAAGGACGTAGTTCATTACCGTGAACATCGATTTCTTCACTTCGCCAGCATAAGATGTGCCGCCGATCATCGCCAGTTTCTGCGCGAAGTTCAGCATGATGAACGTGCTGCTGCGGGTGCCGTCGCGGGCCGGTTCGGCCTGGAATTCCGGCGCATGCAGAACGGTGAAGGCCGGCTCCTTGAGCTCCTTCAACTGTTCGGCGGTCGGGCGGATAAACATGTTGCGCGCGAACAGGGCGTGCCAGGCGTTGGTCGTCACAACGCGCACATGCAGGCGATAGGCCGGCTCGGCGCCGACGAACAGATCCTGCACGAAGGCTTCCCTGTCCTTGTACCATTCCGCGACGCGGGACTTGAGAGCGTCGAACTTGCCGCCGTCGATAGGCTGGTTGACCTTGCCCCAGTCGATGTCGCCTTCCACCATGGCGTCCTGAACGATGTACTTGTCGTTGGGCGAACGGCCGGTGTGCTTGCCGGTATGCGAGATGATCGCGCCGTCTTCGCTCAGCTTCACTTCATTGCGGCGCAGCGCATGTTCGTAAAGCTGCGCGGCGGTGTAATTCACATGGACCTGGGCGAGGCCCGAAAGACCGAGGGCTTGGAGATTTTTTTCCATGGCGACCGAACGAAGAGAGATGAAGGAAGCGGATTCTTCGGAATCCGGCTCGACGACTTTGGCTTTAACACTCTGAAGTGGCATGGTTTTTTACTCCGTTAGGGGCCCGAATAAATGGTTAAAAGTTAATGTCTTTAAGCGGTTAGACGAGCGCCTTATATCATAGGCAGCAGAGGCATCTCAAATGGTTTCGACATGGAAATAGTTTCGCGAAAAGGCCCGATTTATGCCATAGTTCAACCTTAACCAACGGGCACTTAGAACAAGAAGTTCAATATATTAACGAAGAAGCCCGGGAGGCTCCGCATGCCGCAGACAATCGCCCTGGTCGATGACGACCGTAACATTATCGCTTCCGTCACCATGGCGCTGGAGGCCGAGGGTTTTGAGGTGCGCACCTATCCCGACGGCGACGAGGCGTTGCGCGGCCTGACGCAGAAACCGGCGGATCTGGCGGTGCTGGATATCAAAATGCCGCGCCTGAACGGCATGGAACTTCTGCAACGCCTGCGTCAAACGCCCGCCGCCGCGACGATGCCGGTGATCTTCCTGACCTCCAAGGACGAGGAGGTGGATGAAATCATGGGCCTGCGCATGGGCGCGGACGACTATATTACAAAGCCGTTCTCGCAGCGCCTGCTTCTGGAACGCATCCGTTCGCTGCTTCGCCGCGAGCAGGCGCGTCAGCAGCCGGTCATAGCCGACCCCAACAATGTGTTGGCGCGCGGCGATCTGGTGCTCGACGGCGCGCGGCATGTCTGCAACTGGAAAGGCCAGGCGGTCGACCTGACCGTGACGGAGTTTCTTCTGGTGAAGGCCTTGGCCCAGCGGCCCGGCCATGTGAAAAGCCGCGACCAGCTGATGGATGCCGCCTATGGCGAAAGCATCTATGTGGACGACCGCACGATTGACAGCCATATCAAAAGGCTGCGGAAAAAGTTTAAAGTGGTTGATCCCGAATTCTCGCAGATCGAAACCCTCTATGGCGTTGGCTACCGGTACAAGGAAACCTAGAAGCGGCTTCGTCGCCGGACTTCGCGGGGTATTTAAAAGGCCTGTCGCCGCCCGGATTTCCACGGCCCGGGGCCTCGGCGGCCGTTCGGCGCGCGGCGTCTGGCTGCGCCGGGCCGCCAGCCGGATCGCGACGCGCTGGCATCCGTCGCCGCTCATGCTGCGTATTTTCGCGGTCAACACGCTGGCGCTCGCTATTCTGGTCGGCAGCCTGCTGTATCTCGGCCGCTATCAGGACCGCATCATTCAGTCCGAGATCGAGGATCTGCTGCTGCAGTCCCGCATCGGCGCCAGCGCCGTGGCCGAGGGGGCGGTCGTCATCAGCGACGACGACCGCAGCATCCTGTCGCCTTTGCTGGCCCGCCTCATGGTGCGGCGCCTGGCGGAAACGACGGAAACCCGCACCCGCTTGTTCGATACCGACAGCACGCTGCTGGCCGACAGCCGGATTCTTCTGGGCAACGCCGGCAAGATACAGTCCGAAGAACTGGAAGGCCCGGACGAGCATATGTCGGTCGGCTCGCGTCTCATCGAATCTCTTTTCGACGTGATCGACCTGATCCCGGAGCGCGAGAAATATCCGTTGTATCCGGAAGAAGACATTCAGCGCGGCGATCAGTCGACCGTCGTGAAGCGCGCCGCGCAGGGCGAGAAGGCCAGCCAGGTCTGGAGCCTGCCGAATGGCGGTCTCATGCTTACGGTCGCGGTGCCGGTGCAGCATTATAAACAGGTCATGGGCGTGCTGATGCTGTCGCGCAGCGGCGCCAAGATCGACGATGCCATTCATGCCGTGCGGGTCGATATTCTCAAGGTCTTCGCGATGACCCTGCTGATCACGTTTCTCCTGTCGCTCTATCTCGCCCGCGCCATAGCGCGGCCGATCCGGCGGCTGGCGGCGGCGGCGGAAGGCATCCGGCACGGGCAGATGCAGATCAACGGGCTGGGCGGCACCGCCAGCCTGCTCAACCGCGACGCCATACCCGATCTCACGCGGCGTCAGGATGAAATCGGCGATTTGTCGGGTGCGCTGCGGAACCTGACCGACGCGCTGGCCAAGCGCATCGGCGCCATCGAGAATTTCGCCGCCGATGTGGCGCATGAAATCAAGAACCCGCTCACCTCGCTGCGCAGCGCGGTGGAAACCGCCGAGCGCGTGCAGGACCCGGCCATGCAGAAAAAACTCATGCTCCTGCTCCGCGACGATGTCGACCGGCTGGACCGGCTCATTACCGATATCGCCCATGCCTCCCGCCTCGACGCCGAGCTAAGCCGGGCGGAGGCGGCGCCCATCAATGTCGGCGATCTTCTGAACGCGATTGTCGATTTGTACCGGTCGGCCGTCCGCGAAGGCATGCCGCGCGCCGAAGTGATAATGGAGCCGATGAAGGAAAAGCTGGTCGTCATGGCCATCGGGCAGCGTATCGTGCAGGTGCTGCGCAACCTGATCGACAACGCCATTTCCTTTTCGCCGCCGCACGAGAAAATCGTCCTGTCCGCCGACCGCGAAGGACGCTTTGCCTGCATTACAATAGAGGACAAAGGTCCCGGCATCCCCGAAAACAAGCTGGATGCCATTTTCGATCGTTTCTACAGCGAGCGGCCGAAGGATGAAAAATTCGGCACGCATTCGGGACTCGGCCTTAGCATTTCCAAGCAGATCGTCGAAGCCCATCACGGTACCATCCGCGCCGAAAATTGCCGCGATGCAGCAGGAAACCCCGTGGGGGCGCGTTTCATCGTGCAACTGCCGGGAGTAGTGGATTAACGGGCTATGCGGCCCGGCAAATCTTGATTCCCTGCGCAGGTCGCCTTATGTATGGTGCGGCTTGTTTTTCCCGCTCGATTTGAGGCTTTTCCAATGTCCCATGATATCGTCATTGCCGGCGCCGCCCGTACGCCAATCGGGGCGTTTAATGGGGCGCTGGGCTCCTTGCCTGCGCATGCGCTGGCGGCGGAGGCGATCAAGGCGGCGCTGGAACGCGCAAAAACAGGGGCCGCGGATGTTTCCGAAGTGGTTCTCGGCCAGGTGCTGGCGGCGGGACAGGGCATGGGGCCGGCGCGGCAGGCGGCGGTGGCGGCAGGCATTCCCGCCGACCGCACGGCCTATGCGGTAAACCAGATTTGCGGGTCCGGCCTGCGCGCCATTGCCAATGCTGCGACTTCCATCAAGGCGGGCGATATGTCGATTGTCGTGGCGGGCGGCATGGAAAGCATGAGCCTGTCGCCGCACTGCATGCATCTGCGCAACGGCGTGCGCATGGGCAACGCCGAGATGATCGACATCATGATCCGCGACGGGTTGTGGGATGTGTTCAATAACTATCACATGGGCACGACGGCCGAAAACGTGGCGCAGAAATTCGGCATTACCCGCGTGATGCAGGACGAATTCGCCGCCGTCTCTCAGAACAAGGCCGAAGCCGCGATCAAGACGGGACGGTTCAAGGACGAAATCGTCCCGATTACGGTAAAAGGCAGAAAAGAAGACGTGAAAGTGGAGCAGGATGAATTTCCGCGTTTCGGCACGACGGTCGAGGCGCTGGCGAAGCTGAAGCCCGCTTTCTCGAAAGACGGAACCGTAACGGCCGGGAATGCATCGGGCATTAATGACGGAGCCGCGGCGGTCGTGGTGATGACGGCTGCCGAAGCGGCCAAACGAGGCGTGACGCCGATGGCGCGTATCGCCTCATGGGCGACCTGCGGTGTCGACCCGGCCATTATGGGCACGGGCCCCATACCGGCGAGCCGCCGGGCGCTGGAAAAGGCCGGGTGGAAAACCGGCGATCTCGATCTTATCGAGGCCAACGAGGCGTTTGCCGCGCAGGCGCTGGCCGTCAACAAGGATATCGGCTGGGACCCGGCAAAAGTAAATGTGAATGGCGGCGCCATCGCGCTTGGCCATCCTATCGGCGCCTCGGGCGCGCGCGTGCTGACGACCCTGCTGTTCGAGATGCAGAAGCGCGAGGCTAAGAAGGGCCTGGCCACGCTGTGCATCGGCGGCGGCATGGGTATTGCGATGTGCGTGGAGAGATAGCTGTTAGTTGCTAGTCGTTAGCTGCTAGCGACTAGGGACACATAACTAACGACTTATAACAGAGGAATAATATGTCGAAAGTAGCAGTAGTCACCGGCGGCACGCGCGGCATCGGCGCGGCAATCAGCGAAAGCCTCCATAAGGCGGGTAACAAAGTTGCCGCCGTGTATCACGGCAACGAACAGGCGGCGACGGAATTCACCAACAAGACCGGCATCGCGCATTTCAAATTCGATGTCGGCGATTATACCGCCTGCCAGCAGGGTATCGCCAAAATTCAGGCGGCGCTGGGCCCGGTCGATATCCTCGTCAATAATGCCGGCATCACGCGCGACGCCTTTCTGCACAAGATGAAGCTCGAGCAATGGGGCGACGTTATCCGCACCAATCTCGATTCCGTTTTCAACATGTCGCGCCTCGTAATCGAAGGCATGCGCGAACGCAATTTCGGCCGCATCATCAATATCAGCTCGATCAACGGGCAGGCCGGGCAGGCCGGCCAGACCAATTATTCGGCGGCCAAGGCGGCGATCATCGGCTTTACAAAGGCACTGGCGCTGGAATCGGCTTCGAAAGGCGTGACCGTCAATGCGGTGGCACCGGGCTATGTCGATACCGACATGGTGCGCGCGGTGCCGCCCGATGTGCTTGAAAAAATCGTCGCCAAAATTCCCGCGCGGCGTCTCGGCAAGGCCGAGGAAATCGCCGCCATGGTCCTGTTTCTTGCCGGCGACACGGCAAGCTTTGCCACGGGCGCCACCTTCACCGTCAATGGCGGGCAATACCTTGCTTAAACATGCCGGAAAAAAGCACAAGAAGCCCGAGACGCCGCTTGCGTCCCAGATTACCTTGTCCATCGCGCTCGGCATCGTGCTGGCGATCATTCCCTTTGCGCTACTGCGTAATGGCTATACGGGAAGGGTGCTTGTGGCCGACGAGCGCATAAAGCCGCCTTTCGACAAGGCGCTTATTTATCTCGATGCGCACAGCATCGAAGGCACGACGGGCATTATTCTCAACAAGCCTCTCGGCGATGCGCAGAAATCGAATTTGTCGGCTTTTATCCGCAATGCCGATATTCCGGTAGGATATGGCGGCCCGATGGGACTCTATGACAAGCTGCTCGTGCTGCACGAAAAAAAACCGGGCACGGAAGAGACGCCGCCGGAATATGAGCTTATGGACTGGGACCAGGCCGTGCGCCAGACGCCCGACCTGATAAAAAAAATGCAGGATGAGCAAAGCAAGGGCGAATCGCATTACCGCATTTTTACCGGCTATACATCCTGGAGGTCCTTCCAGCTGGAAATGGAGTATGTTTTTCGGGGCGACTGGTACGTCGTTCCGGCCAGCCACAACCTTATGTTCCAGACTGGCAATGACGTGCAGTGGGACGCAATCGTAAAACAGGAAAAAGCCAGAACCGCAGCGGAAGCGAAATAAACCTGAAGCCGGAAACCCTTCTGCTATAGTTTTTTCATGACTGCTCCCGGCAATCCCTACCTCTGTATGGTCCGCACCGCATGGCATCATGCCGGCGAGTTGCGGCATCGCATGGTGTGGATCTACATCCTGTTTTTTCTCGCCAATGTGATCGTGGCGTTTCAGCCGGTGGTTCTGGCGGAGATCATCAACGTGGCGCAGAGGGGCGGGCCGGAGGCCATGCATGACGCGCTCTGGTGGTCCGGCGCCTATGCGGGGCTAAGCCTGGGTTTCTGGCTGCTTCATGGGCCCGCGCGCGTAATCGAACGGCGGCTGGCTTTCGTCATTTTTAGCAATTTCACGCAATCGCTATACCGCAAGGTGACTGAAATGCCATTCCGCTGGCATCAGGACCATCATTCGGGCGACACGATCAATCGCGTGAACAAGGCCGGGCGCGGCCTTTATCATTTCAGCGGCGGCCAGTTCGTCATCATCCAGTCCTGCGTGCGGCTGGTTATTAGCCTCGGCATGCTGTTTTTCTATTCTTGGTGGGTGGCGCTCACGGCCATGACCGTCAGCCTGGCTGTATTTCTGATCATTCGCCGGTTCGACAAGGTGCTTATTCCGCTGGTGCGCAAGACGAACGAGCGGGAACATCATCTGAACGCTGCGTTGTTCGACTATATCGGTAATATTGTAACGGTGCTCACGCTGCGGCTGCAAGGCAGCACCGCGGTGGAAATCGAAAACCGGTTTGCGGCGATGAAAATTCCGCTTTGGCGCGAGACGCTGGTTAACGAGGGCAAATGGTGGGCGGCGAATTTTCTTCTGGTATTTTCCCAGGGCGCCATCGTCGGCGCCTATGTGGCGGCGCATTTATGGACAAACGAGGCTTTGGCGCTCGGGTCGGTCGTAGCGATCTTTCAATATCTGCACATGATCAGCCAACTGTTTTTTTCCGGCATGATTACCTATGAAGAACTGATGTACCGCCATATCGATACGCGCGGCGTCGACGGGCTGCTGGCCGACCATGCGAAGCTTGCGGGCACCCAGGCGCTGCAGTCGGGAAGCGTATGGCGCGATATTCGTATCGAGAACCTCACCTTCACGCATCAGGAAGGAGAAGAGGCGCTGCACACGTTGAGCCATGTGAATCTCGGCATCAAGGCGGGGCAGAAAATCGCCCTGATCGGCGAAAGCGGATCGGGCAAGACGACGTTGCTTACGCTCATGCGCGGCCTGTATCAGGCGCAGCAGGTGCAGCTTGCGATCGACGGCCGGACGCATGACAGTCTGGCGCCGCTGGCAAGTTTCACGACGCTGATTCCGCAGGACAGCGAGATTTTCGAGAACACGATTTTCTATAACCTTACGCTCGGCACCGATGTGCCCGACAAGGTGGTGAAGCAAGCACTGGCGATTACGACATTCGATGATGTCGTGGCAAAGCTGCCGCAAGGCATCTGGACGGATATTCGCGAGCGGGGAATTAATCTGTCCGGTGGGCAGAAGCAAAGGCTGGCGCTGGCGCGCGGGCTGATCGCGGCGCGCGACGTTTCGCTTCTGCTGCTGGACGAACCGACCAGCAGCGTGGATCTGGCGACGGAATCCGTCATTTTCGACCGTATGTTCGCGGCCTTTGCCGACAAGGCGGTGATCGCCTCGATCCACCGCCTGCATCTTCTGCCGCGCTTCGATTATATCGGTTTCATGCAGGACGGCGCCATGGTCGAGCAGGGGATGTTTCCGGAACTTCTTGCAAAACGCGGCGCGTTTTATGCCTTGTGGCAGCAGCATCTTGCGCAGACGGGGGGAAAGAATGAAGCCTAAGTCTCCCGTGCCGGATGAACGGCGCTATCCTTCGCGGCTGATTGTCGGCATCGGCGTCGTTGTCTGGCGCGGCAACAAGGTGCTTCTGGTTAAGCGCGGCAACGCGCCGCGCGAGGGAGAATGGGGATTGCCGGGCGGCATGCAGAAGGCGGGCGAAACCATTATGGAAGCGGCGCTGCGCGAAGTGCGCGAGGAAACGGGACTGGAGGCCGTGCCGCTGGGCGTTATTACGGCCATCGACGGATTAAGCCGTGACGCGAAGGGCAAGGCGGAATATCATTACACGATCATCGAAGTCGCCGCGGAATCGCGCGAAGGCGTGGCGCGGGCGCAAGACGATGCGACGGACACTTGCTGGGCTACCATCGATGAAACCGAAAGGCTTTGCGCATGGCCCGAAGTCGCGCGCGTGGTGCGGCTGTCGCTATTGCAGAAGGCATTGTAACGATTATTGCGGCGTGAGCGTTACATTGCTTGGCGAAATCGCCACCGGATTGCCTGAATTCAGCGCGCTGTTGCCGGGGCAGCTTCCAGGAGCCGCCCGGACGATAACCTGCGCGCCGGACACGCTGCGCGCAGTTTCATAACAGGGCTGGCACATGCTCGACGGCCCGACCGTGGCGACAATGGTGGTGCTGAAGGTTCCGAAAAACGCGTCGCTCCATTGCAGACGAGCCGAAGCGTTCGATGCACCAAGCGAATCGGTTTGGGTCCATGAGGCGTAGCCCGTAACTGCGCATCCCTGATAGGTGCCGCTTATGGTCGCGCTGGTCATCGGGGCGGAGCCCGAGCCGGCGCAGGCCTGGCACATGCGGGCGGAACAGCTTGAATTTGTGCCGGCACCCGAGCCCGTGCCCGTGCAGGTCCACGACCAGGGACCGTTGCCAGTCACTGCCGAGGGCGTGCCGGAGGAGCAGAGATTGTAATTCGGTTCGTCCGGAATCGCGGTGTTGTGAGCCGCGCCGCATATGCCGGGGCCGGTTGGCGTGTTTCCTGGACCGGCGGATGCTGAACAGGAACGGGGCTGGCTGTCGGATTGGCACGTCCAGACCCATTTTCCGTTTCCGTCATTGGTCACCGTGGAAGGAGTGCCTGCCGTACACAAGCTAAAAACCGGTGCGGTCGAACTGGAAGAGCCGTTGGCCGAGCCGCAGGATGCACTGCCGGGCGGGTCGGGCGGCGTGTCATCCCCGTCGATCGCAGGAGCCGAGCAAGTTGTCGTTGCACTTGGGCCGGCGCAATCCCAGATCCAGAAGTTTCCATCGTTCACGAGCGAGACGGGCGATCCAACGGAACACAAATTGGACGGCGCATTAGCCGACGGCACGCCGGTCGCAGGGCCGCAGGCGCCGTCAAGAAGCAGATAGGCGTAACATCCATACTTGCTGCCACGCGGACTCTCGCATGTCCAGAACCAGCGGCTGCCGTCGGTCCAGGGTTCGGAGGGTATGCCTGAATAGCAGAGGCTTGTTGGCATTTCGGCATAGGTGCCGCCAGCGGAAGCCCCGCATGTGCTGCGGTGTGGATCGTCGTCTCCCAGCATGCCGGATGTGCTGTCAAAGATGGCGCAATGATCGTCCCAGCCGCCCGGTGCCGTGCAGGTCCATGTCCAGATCTTATTGGTTCCGAAGCCCCATATATTGTCTTCATAGCTTACGGCCGTGGGCACGCCCAAGTCACAAAGCATTTCCTGGGCCGGATCGGGAGGATTGGGCCGGGTAACGCCGGTTACAACATCCCATGTTCCGTTCGCGCAGGCACCGTGTGACGGCGCCGTGCAGGCGGTGGGCGGCGAGCCGTTGTCTGCCGTACAGGTCCAGTGCCATAAATTATCGACGACAGTCGTGCCCGAGCCGGTAAAAATGTTTACATCAGGACCGGTAACGGCCGATGGCGTGGCGCCGTCGGCGCATAAATCCGCGACGGGCGTGGTCCAGCCCGTGGGTACGCCGGCGGCTGCGCCGCACATCGCGGCAGGAGCATCCGTCGTGCAAGTGGCATTCGATTTTCCGGGGGTTCCGAGACACGTCCATGTCCACGGCCCGGCGCCCGCGGCGCCGCCGGGATTGGTAAATCCGCCGAACAGGCTTTCCTGCGTGCAAAGCGTTGTGACGTCGGCGGGAAGTTCGGTAAGGCCGACCACGCCGCTTGCGCATTGGCCATCGACGGGAACGCAACTGCCTTCTTCATGTGTCTTTACCCAGGTGCCGCGGCTGCATACGAAAGTCACGCGGTAGGTGAGATTGGGATCGCCATCGACATTCGATGCATAGACGGGGCCATAGACGTCGCCCTGCGCGCCCCAGTTGGTCTGCTCGCCGCCCGGTGTGCCTTTAAAGCGATAGCCGAGCTGGTCATGGCTGATGACGGTCTTATTCTGGGTCGTGCAGATCTCGCCGGCTTCCTGCGGCGCGCAGCAGGTGCTGACGGAAACATCGGCCAGCCAGGAAGGTATGTCCGGTGTCGCCGGCAGGGACAGTTCGGTGCTTAGCTGGCTTGATGCGCCTACCGCGCTCAGGAAGGCGCTCCATTCCGTCGGGGAGTTCCATGGCACGAAATAGGGAATGAGGGTCTGGTTCCTGACGGAATAGCAGACCGCGGTGCCAGCCGGATTAGCGGGAAGTTCGGTCGCCACCGGCGCCTCGATGACGATCGTGTCGTTGGGATTGAGTCGCGACCCATGACCTTCGGGGCCGCCGGCCAGATTTGGATTGGTGACAATCTGCGGAGCCGTGTCCGCCGCGAATGCGGGGCAAGCCGAAATCGTAAGCAGTAATGCCGTTATGAAAAGGCCGGCCCGGAAATGAGTGCGCATTTTTTTTCTCGATTTATCGCAGTCCGGATAAAATGAACTTCGTAATGCTGGAGCTACGCTAGCTTAACTAGGTTAGTATCCTTTTAATTACGGGGTCGGCACAGGCGCCGTTTTACCTGCAGCACAAAAAACAATCGGAACAGTTTTAAATAAATTTTTCGGACGGCCCGCCCTAAAGGGAAATTATGAATTCCCGGGCATCATCGATAAAATTTTCGGCTTATTTTAACCCCGCGTACACGCCTAGTGCGGGCAGCTGATCTGGCCGTTTGGCGGGTTTTCGAGTGTCAGCAGCGTTTTCTTCGAGCTGTTGGGCGGCTTCACCCACATCTGGATGCCGAGCGCCGTGGCCCAGCCCTGATAATATTTGATCATGATGTGATGCGTGCCGGCCGTCAGATACACGCTGGGCGAGGAGCGCGGCACCATGTTGTTCGGCGCGGCGCCGGTATTGGTCACGATCTGGGTATAGACTTCGTTGTCTTCATAGTCGCTGACGAAATTTCCATCCACCCAGAGGGCGACGCCGTCATCCGCCGCGGTGACGAAGGTATAATTGCCGGAAGTCGGTGCGTTATAGCCGCCATCGTAGCATATGCCGAACCATGTCGTGAGGTCGGGATAGCCGGGGAAGCCCAGGCTGAAATTCTGCGACGGCACGTTGATTTGTGAGGCGTAAAATTCCACATCCGGGATGCGGTTGGATGCCTTCAGCAAATTGACGTTGCCTCCGTAACCTTGCAGCCCGCCGCGGACCGACAGAGGCGTCAGGGCATAGAGATAGGCGTGCGCTCCGGTCGTGTCGGCGGTGCCGCCGAAGGGCGAGGCTTCGCATTCGCCGGCAGAACTCACCAGCTGTGGTGCGCCCGTGTTCTGGATGCTGGCGACGCCGTCATTGCAGATATAAGTGGTGGGCGTCGATACCGTGTCGACGCGCGTGCCGGGGCCGTAGGGGCATTGATCGGCTGTAGGCGCCACGTTCGTGAGCACGCCGGATGTCCATGACTGGCCATCGGCATGAAGGCCGTCAGCACTGCAGGCCAGCGCCGCCGGAGGCTGAAAATCGGCGGCCGGGCCGGATATGGAAATCCACGCGCCGGTCTGCAGGCTTTGAATGGAAAAAGCAGAGGTAACGCGAGTCAAAGTCCATATGCCGTCCTGGTTAGGCGCGGTCGATTGCGCGGCAAAGGTGAGTGTCTGCTGTTCTTTTAAATTGCGCGTGTTGCAGAGCGGCTGTCCGTCCGTATTGATGCGGCAGTCCTCGCGCGTGTAGATAAATTCCAGCGGTCCGGCGTGCTGCAGCACCTGCGTGATATTCACCACCGTGCCCGGAAACGAGGGACTCGGCACGCGGCCATAGCTTTGATCGGTAGGCACCGCGATGTTGCCGATCGAGGAAACAGATTCCTCTCCCAGAGGCGTCAAGCTGCCGTTTTCGGCAAATATCTGAAATTTAGGGTGGGCAATGCTGGCCGTGGCCTTAAACGGCGAGGCGGGCGACGAAACCGGCGGCACGCAATTGGCGACATTGACGTTGTGAGGCGGATTCAGCGCGAAGGCCCTGAACTCGGATTCGGTTTCCTGCGGAATGAAATAATCCTCGGAACTGTTGTTGTCGACGTACCAGCAGGAGGTTGCATAGCTGTTGAATATGGCGTTGGTCACGCCCCTGTTAATGCGCACGCCGGCGCTTACGCTCGGCAAGGGGGCCGTGCCGCCCGTCGGTATGCTGGCCTGGCAGCCTTCGGCCGTTGTGTCGTTGCCGAGGCATTCATAGGCATGTGCGGGAGATGCCGTAAAAATTGCAAGGGTGACGAGGCATGCATAAAAGCGCGACGGCGTAATATGTGCTCCCATTTGCAATTCCTCTGGCCAAAATGGTTTCAAAAATAAATGCTTCGTGAAGAGACGTTATAAGGGATTACGATTTACATAGATTTAAAATAGAACGATAAATGTTTTTATTTTTCAATGGATTACACGAAAAATCCATGCGAAATTTTAGATAAAATTTGCGGCGGTCGGCTATGTCGCTGATGTTGCTGGAAGCAGCAAAAAGAATGCCGTCTTTCGACGGCATTTTAGATGTATGCGTCAAATAACTTATCTTGACGATCCGCCGAACGCGGCCCAGACGCGGTTGATGCCGGCCTGCCAGAAGGAATTTTTTCCCTTGAAGAAGGAAGTCACGCGTCCGGCCAGATGAATCTTCACCGACTTGCGGGTGGATTTGGACTTGCGGGCGGCGGGCTTGCGGCGTGTGGCTTTGGACTTCATGACTTATACTCCTCCTTGTGGCTGCTGGAATCTGTCTTTCGCCGCGCGCAGCGAGCCGAAAATGGCTGCCGGATCGGCGTCGTGAACCGGGAATCCGCTTTTGGCGAGCGTTTTCTGAAAATCCGGCTCGTCTACCCGCAAAAACGGATTGACGCGTTTTTCGTCGCCAAGTTTTGCCGGTAAAGTCGGTTTGCCCTTGCGGCGCAATTCGCTGGCTTCGCTGGCGCGCGCCTTGAGGGCGGGATTGTTTTTGTCCAGGGCAAGCGCGAATTGCGCGTTCGATTCGGTGTATTCGTGCCCGCAGTAAACCAGCGTTTCGTCGGGCAGGCGGCGCAGCGCGGACAGCGACGCCCATAACTGCGCCGCGGTGCCCTCGAACAAACGTCCGCAGCCGAGCGAGAACAGCGTATCGCCGCAGAACAGGGCGCCGATCTGCGGGAAATGAAAGGCGATATGGCCGGAGGTATGGCCGTGCGTTTCTATGACATGGCCGCGCAGGGTCGAGAAGGTCACGATATCGCCATTTTCAACGCCGCGCGCCATGTTTTCGATGCGGTTCATTTCCCTGGCGGGACCGATGATGGGAGCGCCAAAGGTCTTGGCGAGTTTTGCGTTGCCGCCGATATGGTCTTTGTGGTGATGCGTGTTAAGGATGAGCGAAAGGTAAAGATCGCGCTTTTTGAGCGCAGCCATGACGACCTCGGCGTCGCCCGGGTCAACGGCCATCGCCAGCCCCAGATCGCTATCGCCGACCAGGTAGATATAGTTGTCCGTGAACGCCGGAAGAATATCGACAGTGAAGGTCATTCACGCATGCTTTACCGAGTTATGCTAAAAGAGAATTAACGCCGCGCGTCCCGCGGTAACGTTTCGAAGCCGATAAATTTCAAATGCCAGATTTCGACGCCATGACCGGAGCGGAGCCAAGACAGCAGCATGTACTCGGACGTCGTTGATTTACGGGAGTTTTATCTGAGTCCGCTCGGGCAGGCTGTACGGCGTATCCTGCGCCGCCGCGTGCGCCGCATATGGCCTGATGTAAAGGGTGAAAAGATCCTGGCACTGGGCTACGGCACCCAGTTATTGCGTCCCTTGCTTGGCGAGGCCCATACCTTGATGGCCATGATGCCCGCGGCACAAGGTGTGGCCTATTGGCCACGTGAAGGCCCGAATGTATCTTCGCTGGTCGAAATCGACAATTTGCCCCTGCCCAACGGCTCGGTCGACCGTGTGATCGTCATGCATGCGCTGGAAGGCGCATCGAATGGCGGACACGAATTGCTGCGCGAAGTGTGGCGCGTGCTCAAAAGCGGCGGACGCATGCTGCTGATCGTGCCGAACCGGCGCGGAATCTGGGCGCATGGCGACCGCACGCCTTTCGGCACCGGCCAGCCATATTCGGCTTTTCAGTTGAAGGATACGTTGCGCGATCATGGTTTTCTGGTCGACCGCACATGGCGTGCCTTGTTCCTGCCGCCTTCGCATAAGCGTTTTCTTTTGTCGATGTCGGATGCTTTCGAAGTCTATGGCGAGATTATTTTTCCCGGCTTCGGCGGGCTGCACATGATGGAAGCGGGCAAGCAGATTTATGCGCCGCTGACGCCGAAATCCCGCCTCACCCGCCACCGGCTAATTCTTCCGCTGCCGGCTCCCGCCAATATCGCCTAAAAATAACAAGCCAGGTTATGTAGGGAATCCGGGCAGTTAGCTGAAGATATTCGTCGCCGTCACATCAAAAAGCGCATGATAACGGATGTTTACGGCATGCGGCGCGCAGAAAACTTGGACTTTTGCCTTGTTTTGGCCTAATTTGAGCGGTCGCGATCTTTTAAAAGGACAAGAAAAAATGTCGTCCATGGCTCTTAAGACCGTAGCCGTCAATCCCGACAAGCAGGCGCTTGCCGATTTGCGTGCCCAGATCGATCGTCTCGATGGCATGCTGCACGATCTGTTGCGCGACCGGGCCGAACTGATCGACCAGGTGCGCCGCATCAAAGGCAAGCAGCACATTTATATTCGTCCCGGCCGCGAGGCGCAGATGGTGCGCGCGCTGCTGGCGCGCCCGCAAGGCAAGCTGCCGGAAGGCCTGATTGCCCGCGTCTGGCGCGAACTGATTTCCGGATTTACGCTGATCGAGGGCGGGCTCAAGGCCGTCATTTACGCCCCGGACAAGGGGCCCAATCTGTGGGACCTGTCGCGCGATCATTTCGGTTCTTTCACGCCGCTGCTGGAGGCGCCATCGGCCGTCGCCGCAATCAAGGCCGTGCAGGCCAACAAGGCGACCGTCGCCGTCGTGCCGCCGCCCGCGCCCAATGATAAGGACGCCTGGTGGCCCCTGCTGGCGAACGACAAGAAAAACGTGCTTACCGTTTTTGCCTCCCTGCCATTCGAAATCGTCAAGCCGGGCCGCAGCAATGCGCGCCAGACGCTGCCGATGGGGCTGATTGTCGGCAAGCTTTACCCGGAACTGACCGGCGACGACCGCAGCTTCCTTGCCATGCAATGCGTGCATGTGCCGGAGAGCGAAATGCGCCGTCTGCTGGGCAAGGCAGGATATAAGGTGCGGCAAATGCTGATGCAGGCGACCGGCCGCGGCGGCTCCGCGCCGACGGCGTTTCTGGTCGAGGTCGAAGGTTATGTCGGCCGCAACGACACGCGCCTCGCGCGTCTTCGCGCCATGCTGGGCAGCCGGCTGCAGTATCTGGCGCCGCTTGGCGGTTATGCGATCCCGCTCAAGTCGGGCCGACGCTAAAAATCCCCATGAAAGCCGGTATTCTCGGCGCGGGGTCGGTGGGCCTCGGCGTAGCCGCGAGCCTCGTCAAGACGGGGGCGCGGGTTACCCTTCTCACGCGCGGCAAATCTCTGGATGCGCTGAAAGCGGACGGCCTGCGGGTCGGGGGCGTGCTGGGCACGCATGACATTCCGCCGCGCGAATTTGCGGTCGAGGATGCGGCGGCATCATTCACACCTCTCGATCTTTTAATCGTTACCACTAAAACTTATGAAGTCGCGCCGGCATTGAAAGCCATGGCGCCGGCGTTTCGGGAAAAGACGCCTGCGCTTTTGCTTTTGCAAAACGGATGGGGATCGGCGGAAGAGGCGCGCGCGGCCATGCCTGCCGGAACGCCCGTGTTTTCCGGCAGCGTGATGAGCGGGCTGGAACGCATTTCGCCGTCGGAAGTGCGCATTCTGGCGCATGTGGATGCCGTGAAGGCCGGATCGCTGTTCGGCGACGATATCGGCAGGCTTGCGGCTTTCATCGATATATCGAAAAAGGGTTTTATTCCGTTCGCGCCGGAACCGGCGATCGAGCCTGTGATGCTGGCCAAGCTTCTCTACAATATTTGCCTTAATCCGCTCGGCGCGCTGCTGGGGTCGACCTATGGCGAGTTGCTGCGCAGCGAGGCGGCGCTGGGCCTCATGTATCGCATTGCCGAAGAAGGCGTTCGGGTCCTGAAGGAGGTGCGCGGCTTTTCGCGGTTCGCTAGCGGCGAAGCCTATGTGCGCGAGGTGCTGGTGGAAAAGTTCCTGCCGAAAATCGCGGCGCACCGGTCGTCGATGCTGCAGGATATCGAGAACGGCCGGCGGACGGAGATTGGCTATCTGAACGGCGCGATAGCCGCCATAGGGCGCAGTGCAGGCGTGGCGACGCCTTGTAATGAGACGATTATCTCGCTGATCCGGACGGCGGAAGAAAAGCAGATATGAAGCCCTTAAATCCCCATATGGTGCGCGGCGCATGTCTCATCGTGATTGCTTCGGTGCTGTGGGGCGTGAATTACTATATTCTTAAAATCGCAAGTGATGCGGTCGCACCCCTGACCGCGGCATTTCTGGAATCTCTGGCGGGTTGTGTTTCCGCGGCAATGATTTACCGGATATCTCCCCGCTCCGCGGCCAAGGCCCTCGGAACGGGCGGCTGGCGGATTATTCTGATGGGGGTATTGGCCGTGCCGGTCGCGAGCGCATTATTTATTTTCGGCTTGCGCCATATCGACCTTGGCGTGTCTTCCATTCTCGAAAAGACGCAGCCGATTTTCACCGTGGCGCTGGCGGCGTTTTTCCTGAAAGAAAAACTGTCGTTTCCATCGATATGCTTCGGGCTGCTGGCTTTTGTCGGCGCGGTCGAAGTTATTCCTTTGGCCGAAGAGGCATCTTTTTTTCCGAAGCTGGAATGGGAAGCGATTGTGGGCGTATCCGCTGTTGTTGCCGCCGCCCTGGCCTGGGCGGGGGCGGGCGTGCTCGGCCGCAATCTGGCTGTCTCCGACGAGCTGGGCCCCGCGCGCATGGCTTTCCTCCGTGCCGCCATCGGCATGGCCGTTACATTGCCGTTGGTGCTTGCCTTTGAATTGCAGGAGATTCGCGGCGAAATGCCGTGGAAGTCCGTCGGCCTGCTGTTTCTGAGCGGCGCCTTCGATATTTCCGTGTGCTGCGTTCTGTATTATCAGGGCATGAAATATGTGCAGGCGGGCGTAGCCAGCATCGTCGAGGTGCTTACCCCTCTTACCGCCGTGCTGCTGGGCGTTGTGCTGCTCGGCGAGCAACTCGTGCTTCGGCAATGGCTCGGCGCGGTTATTGTTTTGGTTTCGGTGACGGCTCTGGTAATCAATGAAATCCGCAGGCATGAAAAATCAACGGCGGCGCTTGAGAAACATGTATGAAAACGATACGTAAACAATCCCTGGGCGTAATCGGTGCCGGCGCGTTCGGCGCGTTCATGACGCGGCATCTGGCGTCGCATTTTCATCTCGTGCTGCATGATGCGCATAAAAGCGTGACGGCGCTGGCAAGAAAACATCGGGCCGCGGCGGGCAGCCTGAAACAGGCGGCGCAGTGCGATGTCGTGGCGATCGCCGTCCCTGTGCAGCAGATGGAAACGGTGCTGAAGGCGATTGCTCCTCTCGTGAAGCCGGGGGCGCTGGTCGTGGATGTCGGCTCGGTCAAGATGAAGCCGGCGAAGCTGATGCAAAAAATCCTGCCAAGGCATGTGGACCTTGTCGGCACGCACCCCTTGTTCGGGCCCCAGAGCGGCAAGAACGGCATCCGCGGCCTGAACATCGTCGTTTGCGACGTGCGCGGCAGGCGGGCGGCCTGCGTCAGGCGTTTCTGCAAGAGCACGTTGGGCCTCAGCGTATTTGCCGCCACGCCGGAAGATCACGACCGCGAGCTTGCTTATGTGCAGGGGCTTACGCATCTGTTGGCAAAGGTGGTGGTGGCGCTGGATCTGCCGCGGTTTCGCTTTACGACGCGCACCTACGAATATCTCGATCAGATGGTGGAAACGGTGCGTTACGATTCCGACGAGTTGTTCCGCGCCATCGAACGGGAAAATCCGT